>JBDKRF010000095.1:0-6928 GCA_039683525.1 Clostridiaceae bacterium | reverse complement strand
AAAGAATATGAAACTGATTGCCGCCTATCAAAAAGGAAACGAGATCGCGATGATCTCGCATCTGGATATTCAACGCACACTGCAGCGCGCGTTTCGCAGAGCCGGAATTCCGCTGCTGTACTCAAATGGATTCAACCCCCACCCGCAGTTTTCGTTTGCGACCGCCGCGGCGACGGGGATGAGCAGTTCCTGCGAATGGTTTGAAGTGCAGCTTTCCGAGGAGATGAGCCCGGAGGAGTTTGTGCGCCGCGCAAACGAGGTCATGCCGCAGGGCATGTGCGTTTCGAATGCGTTTACCGCGCCCGAAAACTACGGCTCGCTCTCCGCAAAATTGCGCGCGGCTCAATACCGCATCGATCTACAGTTTGAGACGCCGGCGGATCATGAGACGCTGGCGCAGACGCTCGAAGCGATGCTTACGGGCGAAATCATCATACAGAAACGGACGAAGGGCGGAATCCGCCCAGTTGACATGCGTCCGTATATCCTGCGGGTTTCCGTGGGGCAGGTCGAGGGCGAACACGCTGCCCTCCTCGTTCTAGGCAAGCTGCAAGCCGATGGCGGGTTGCGGGTCGATGCGTTCATCGACGCGCTGCTCGAGCGTTTGGATGCGCATGCTGCGTACGAAATCCACCGTACGAACATGTATTTTGCCGAAGATGGCCTGTTGCCGCATCTGCCCGTAGAATAAGAAAGAGAAGGGATAAATGAACACGGAGATCCTGGTGGACGCAAGCGGCGTGGCAACCCGCGTCGCGGTCGTCGAGGATGGCTCGCCCGTCGAGCTCTATGTAGAGCAGGAGGGGACGGAGCGCCTCGTCGGCAACATCTACAACGGCAAGGTGCAAAACGTCCTGCCCGGCATGCAGGCGGCTTTCATCGACATCGGTTTGGAGCGCAATGCCTTCCTTTACGCGGGGGATATCGTGCTCTCGGACGATCCGGACGACGAGATCGAGCAAATGCCGGAATCGAAAAACATCCGCGACCTGCTCAAGCCCGGGCAAACCATCATGGTGCAGGTTGCAAAAGACCCGGTCGGCACCAAGGGTGCGCGCGTCACCACGCACATCACGCTTGCGGGACGTTCGCTGGTGTTGATGCCGACGATGGACTATGTCGGTGTCTCGCGCCGCATCGATAAGGATGAAGAGCGTCAGCGCTTACGTAAAATTCTGACCGAGATCAAGCCCAAGTGCATGGGCGTCATCGTTCGCACGGCCTCCGCGGGCAAGACCAAGCAGGACTTTGCGGAAGACCTTGAGAGCATCGTCAACCTCTATGCCGAGATTGAAAAACGCGCCGCAGCAAAGAAGGCGCCCGCACTCTTGCACGCGGAACAGAGCCTGCTATTCCGTACCGCGCGCGATTTCTTAATGAAAGATATCGATCGTGTGTTCGTCAACGATACCGAAGCATACGACAAGCTGCGCGAGATCGCGGACTACATGGCGCCGAAGCTTAAGGCGCGCATCCTGCTCAAGGAGAGCGAAGCGCTGTTTGATCGCTACGACACCGAGAGCAAGATCGATAAAGCGCTTGCGCGCAAGGTCTGGCTCAAGAGCGGCGGCTATGTCATCATTGACCGCACGGAGGCGCTGACCTCCATCGACGTCAACTCCGGCAAGTTTGTCGGCAAGGACAATCTGGAGAAGACGATCACTGCGGTCAACTGCGAGGCGGCAAACGAGATTGCAAAACAGCTGAGACTGCGCGACATCGGCGGCATCATCATCATCGACTTCATCGACATGGAGAAGGAAGCAAACCGCGCGCTCGTGCTCACCACGCTCAAAAACGCTCTGCGGAACGACCATACCCGCTCCCACGTGTTCGGCTTTACGCATCTGGGCCTCGTCGAGATGACGCGTAAGAAGACCGGTAGGAGCATTTCAGACACGTTGCAGCAGATTTGCCCGTATTGCAACGGGGACGCAAAGGTGCTGGCGCCTGAGACAATGATCAATCGCATCCGCAAGCAAACGGTGCAGGTGATCAAGGGCAGCAACAACAAGCGCATCCTGATCGAGGCGCATCCCGACGTGGTCACCGCGATGGAAGAGGCGGAGAAGAAGCATGGCTGCCTGTTCCCGGCGGAAGAGGGTGGAACCTATTATGTGCGTCCGAACGCAACGCTGCATATAGAGAAATTCACCGTTCGCCCGCTTTCGGAGAAGAAAGTGCCTGAGGCAAAGAGAGACTGCAAGCTCATTCATTAACGGCTGAAAGACACGCATAAAACGGCAGTTTTATTGATTGACATGCGAGTATTCATTGTGATATGATCTTTCGGTGAGCCGCTCCGGGGCGGTATAAGTGCGCGGTTTTCAACCGCGACACCGCGATTGGGCGAGTCTGGTATGAGGAGGTGCAGTTATCGTGTATGCAATCATTCAAACCGGTGGTAAGCAGTATAAGGTAGAGGTTGGCAACCAGATCATGGTTGAGAAGCTCGAATCCGATGTGAACGCCGAAGTCAGTTTTGAAACATTGCTGGTTGCGGATGACAGCGGCGTTAAGGTGGGCAAGCCCGTCTTGAGCGGCGTTGTGGTTCGTGGCAAAGTGCTCGAACACGGCAAAGGCAAGAAAGTCGTCGTTTTCAAGTATAAGCCGAAGAAGGACACGCGCACAAAGCGCGGCCATCGTCAGCCGTACACCAAAGTCGAGATTCTCTCGATCGGGTAAGGCAATATGGTTACCGTAACGATGCTTCAACAGGGTGGACGAACGGTCGGGTTTACCTCAACCGGTCATGCATACCACGGCGAAGCGGGGAAGGACGTCGTTTGCAGCGCGATCTCCGTGCTGACACTCACGTGCTGTCTTGGACTCACCCAAGTCGTTGGACTAAAAGAGGGCAAAGAACTCGTTTATTCCATTGACGAAGACGAAGGTATACACTGCGTTCTCGCGAACGATACGCACGGGGAGCAGTTGGATCGGGCAGAGCTTCTATTCCTAACGATGGAAGCCGGGCTATGCTCCATAAAAGAATCGTATCGAAAATCCCTTAAAATACGACACAGGGAGGTGTAACGATATGTTCAAGATGAATCTACAGCTGTTTGCACATAAAAAAGGCGTTGGTTCGTCCCGTAACGGCCGCGACAGCCATTCCAAGCGTCTCGGGCCGAAGCGCGCGGATGGTCAATTCGTGCTTGCGGGCAACATCCTCGTGCGTCAGCGTGGCACACACATTCATCCCGGCACCAACGTCGGCATCGGCAAGGACGATACGCTCTTTGCTACCGTCGATGGCGTTGTCCGCTTTGAGACCAAACACCTTGGCAAAAAGCAAGTCAGCGTTTACGAGGTCGCCGCGGGCGAGTAATTACGGTTTTAAAAGAAGCGAACGATGTTTATCGTTCGCTTCTTTGTTTGTCGCTAAGAAAAATTTAAACAAGTTTGTTTGATCGCTTATTGAACGCTTCCAATGAGAGCGCTGATGGTATCGGCGGTCATAGGAACGTCTTGAGCATCAATGGCATACGTGTTCCCGCCATCTGTCCAGATAGCTAAGCTGACCAATCCGTTTTCACCCTTCATCGTGACTTGAAGACTGCCAAGCGCGACTGTGTTTGTCTCAGAATACTGAGAATAGTCGCCGCTGATGTCATCGGAGCCGACAGCCTTGCGGATCAGGAGACTGTTTTCTCCTTTGGCATAGATGACCTGGATCATTTTGTTATCCATCACCTGAATGGTGCGGGTGTCATATCCGTCAATCGAATCTGGGACGGTGATGTCAAATCCGGTAAGCTTTGCAGCGTCTGCGAGCGTGGCGCAATCAACAAAGGGATTGGGGATCTCGGCGTTGCCGCTGGTGGCTTGCTTGCTTGTGCAGGCGGCGAATGAGCATACGGTTAATCCGCAGAGTATGATTGCAATAAGCTTTTTCATGGTTTCAGGTTCCTTTCTGTTTACGGTTCCATCGGGTTTATTCGTTTTTTTCTACAATAAACACCGATGAGCAAATAAAAACGTTGCAAAAACGGAAAGAATATTTTCGCATTCGGGAAATCGATCTCGGGGCGGACTTCATGATTCTCATGCTGATGAAAGCATCCAGATCATTTCAGATGAAATTGACACAACAAACAAGAAATATTTCACCCTGAATTCGTGGACAAACAAATCCGCAACGCTGTACAATAAACACAATTGGAGTCTGAAAAAGACGCAAGATTGAAAGTGCGGATTCGTCCGCATGATGGAGGATAGATCCACATGATCACAAGGGACACCAAGGTTGGCGAACTGCTCAACAACCCCATCGCGCGGGATGTGCTGGCGCAGCTGGTGCAGTACGCGGGCGTCAACGAGAAAATCGTGTTAAACCCGATCGTCAAGTCGCTCAAGATCTCCGCACTGCCGAAGTTTGCAGGCAAAGCCATGCCGGATGCGGATTACGTGATCGACACGATGATCGACTTATTTAATCAGGAAACGAATACCAAACCGCTGTCGAAGTCCAATACACACTATTGGTGGAAAGAAGCGGTGGTGTATCAAATCTATCCGCGTTCGTTTCAGGACGGCAACGGGGACGGCATCGGCGACCTGAAAGGTATCGTCCGGCGCTTGGACTATCTCAAGGAGCTGGGTGTTAACGCGCTCTGGCTTTCGCCGATCTTTGATTCGCCCAATGACGACAACGGCTACGACGTGCGCGACTACCGCGCGATCATGGCCGAGTTTGGCACCATGGCGGATGCGGAGGAGCTGATTGCTGAGATGCACGCGCGCGGAATGAAGCTCATTCTTGACCTCGTCGTCAACCACACGTCCGACGAGCACGAGTGGTTCGTCGACTCCGCGAAGAACCCGCAGGGCGAACACGGGGACTACTATATCTGGCGCAAACCGAAGAACGGCGCTCACCCGAACAACTGGCACAGCTTCTTTTCCGGTCCCGCCTGGGAAAAGGTGAACACGCGGGATGAAGAGTATCTGCATCTGTTTTCCAAGAAACAACCCGACCTGAATTGGGAGAATCCCAAGGTACGGGACGAGGTTTGCGACATCATCGACTTTTGGCGCGAAAAGGGCGTGGATGGTTTCCGCCTCGACGTGATCAACTACATCAGCAAGACCTCTCTGGCGGATGGAAGCGCGACGCTTGGCACTTTGCTCCAGTTCAACGGCATCGAGCATTATTTTTACGGGAAGCGCCTGCACGAGTTTCTGCACGAGCTGAAGTCGCGTTCTTTTGGCAACGCGTTCACCGTCGGCGAAACGCCGGGCACAGGGCCGGAGATGAATAAGCTGCTCACCGCGGACGAGCGGGAGGAGCTGAACACGGTGTTTAGCTTTGATCACCTGGAAAATCTCGGCAAAAACCGCTTTGACGATTACCACTATAACCTCAATCACCTGAAAAAGAGCTTTTGCAGGCTGGAGGGCGACTACGCGGACTATGCCTGGCCGAGCATCTTTGTGGAAAACCACGACAACCCGCGCATGGTCAGCAAGGTCAGTAAGAACGAAGAGTATCGCGACATCCTCGCAAAATTGATCGCGGTCGTTCTGCTCACCGCGCGCGGCACGGTGTTCCTCTATCAGGGGCAAGAGCTTGGCGCGGTCAACGTAGGCTTCCACGATATGTCGGAACTGCGGGACATCGAGAGCATCAACAAATACAACGACTTAATCGCCTGCGGAAAATCGCCGGAGGTAGCCTGGCAGATTGTGCTTGGCGGCTCACGGGATCACAGCCGCACGCCGATGCAATGGACAGACGAGCCGTATGCGGGCTTCTCCGAGCACGAACCTTGGATTCGCGTCGGGGACAAGGACAACTGCAATGTCGCGGCAGAACTGAAGGATGAAACTTCCGTTTTGCGCACATATATGTCGATGATTCAGCTTCGAAAAAGTCATCCTGCGTTGGTCTACGGCTCGTTTGAGCCGCTGGAGAGCGCAAAGGAAGATGTATTCTGCTATTATCGGGATGACGGCAACGAGCGGTTCTATATCGAGATGAACCTCTGCGAGCGAGTCGTCAAGCAGCCGAAGGCAAAAGGCGAAATGGAGCTCATCTACTCCAACTATATGGCGCAGGGCGACGGTTTGCAGGCCTATGAGGCGAATGTCTACCGAGTGGTCAAGTAATCTACTAATGTAACGTTTTCGTGAATTGGGCGGGAGGCTATTGTCTTCCCGCCTTTTTTTGACTAAACTCAAGTTTGTAGATTCTTACTGTTTGATTCTGCTTAAAACAAGAAAAACGATCATCCAATCGATCAACGATCGTATACACTCGAAAAGAGGGACTATGAAGAAGCGAATTACGCTGATTTGCATGATCGTGCTCATGCTCAGCCTGTCGGTCATACCGACTCAATCATCCCATGCGTTGACGCTGAGCACGGGGATCATCAACGCGGACGACGTCGCGCTGCGAAAGACCGCGAGCGCAAACGGTGGCGTCATCACACGGCTCGACGAGGGCACGGTCGTTAAGATTCTGGAAAGCATTGTCAACGCGGAGTGGTACCGCGTCGAAGCCGGGACAAAGACCGGCTATGTCAACCGGCTCTATGTCAATATCGAAGCTTCGCTTCCTTCCTATCAGTTGGAGTATACGGGCGCCATATTTAACGTTCAGAAGGATGTCAACGTTCGCGCGGAACCTTCGCTTAAGGCAAAAAAACTCGGGAAAGCGAACAAAGGGGATACGTTTAAGGTCACGCAGGCATATGCCAGCGGGGCTTGGCATCAAATCGATTATAACGGAACCGTCGGCTATGTTTCCGCTGACTATATGGAACTCACGGCAAAGGTCGGCAATGATCAGCTTGCCGGAATCGATAACAAGGGCGGAACGCTTTCGACAGCGTTCTCCCCGACAGACAACTGTTATGTTCAGACTGCCACGCAAGGCGAGGGTGATATCAACGCCACGGCGAACAAAGGCGTCAACGTCACC
>JBDKRF010000094.1:0-10300 GCA_039683525.1 Clostridiaceae bacterium | reverse complement strand
AGGCGGAATGGTGTAATTCTATTTATCTTGGTTTTCGAGGAGAAACATGGCGAATAAGAATTAGTTTTTGCTGACTGCTCGTTAAGTCCTTACAAAGCTGCATCCATTAATACACGGCATTGAGATTTTGATGGAATATAATTTTCTTTTTACAAGAGGTAATAAATGATTAGAGGAATATCGTTTCAAGTCCCTCAAGGCGTTATTGATACGATTTGGCAGATATTTCAACCGATTAGCATTTCAGGATACCATTGGTATAATGACGAAAGGCAATATGAAGTCTTTCCGGATGAACAGAATGAAGACCTGTTTGATACGGATTATTATAGCGGAACAGATTTTCTCGCGCGTATTCATAGAAAACATCTCATTTTATTCCTAAAACTACAAGCGTACTTTCCTAGCGGCTCATTTTTTGATATAAAAACGTATGACGAGTTTGTTAGCAGCGATTGTCAGATTCTGTTTCTAATTTATGATTGTGAATGGGTAGAGATTTATATAAAAGATAAAAACATAACCAATTTGATATATAAAAATGCCATCGATAAGGGGTTTACAGATATTATATACATTACTGACGAAAATGATCAAAGAACCGGAATGGAGATATGATAGAATTCAACGACTCATAAGAAAACTGTGGAGTGTGAAATATGTTGACAGAAGAAGAATTACAATCACTCTTTCAAAAATGGATCGACATCCTGCGGTTAAAGAACCAGTGGGATATCCGTTTAGAGTTGGTGCGCGATCCTGCGTTTCATAAGACGGGGGATTTTAAGATTGACTGTGATGACAGAAAATCGATCTTGATGCTCAACGTCCTGAATCCGAAGCAGGAGAATCTTGAGGAAGTCATTGTGCATGAACTCATGCATCTCAAGCTCTACCCGCTGGATCAGCTCACGGAAGGACTCATCGAGAGCCACTACGAGGCGGATTTGCCCGCGCATGACGTGGTATACACACAGTTTATGATCATGCTGGAGCAAACGGTTGAAGAACTAACCAAATGCTATCTTGGCGCGTTTGGAGAGAACAAGGCGCTTTCCTATGGCAGATGCAAGACGATGAAGAGCTTAAACGACTTATATGACGGACTGAAGCCGCTAGAATAACGTAAAATATTAATTGCAACAAAAAACGCCCCGATTCGGGACGTTTTTTTGTTTGGTGGAGCTTACCGGATTCGAACCGGTGATCTCTACACTGCCAGTGTAGCGCGATAGCCAACTTCGCTAAAGCCCCAGACGCAAGTGCTATTATAGTGGAAAGCCTCAAATTTGTAAAGACAAAATTTCTCGTTTTTGACAATGTTTTTTCAGCCTGATAAAACGAAAAAATCTGCAAATTATTGCGGAATTACTGGAGAAATGCGCAAATTCTTTAATTACCACTTTCTCGACATCACAAAATGAAACGGTTATTTCCGCATAAAATGCTGGAAAGTATGAACTTTTTGCGGCTTTCATGCAAGCCCGCTAGGGGCTATGCTATAATAACCACGACTTTAGATAAGGTGAAACAATCGATGGCAAAAAACAATCCGTTCTTCCGGCTGGAGTCGCAGAACAACACATCGCGAACCAAAACTCAACAGGAAGAGAATCAACCGCTCTTTACGGAGCGGAGAAAGCCGCACTCTTTTATGCTTGGCGTCGTGTTTACGTCGCTCAAGATGACGGTGTTGGCCTTTATTGTCGTCGGCTTTATCGGCATGGGTCTCCTACTTGGCGTGGTGAAGGCGTATGTCGAGACGACGCCGTCGCTGGATGTGGCTCAGCTGACAATTTCGGATTATACAAGCTATCTCTACGACATGAACGGGAACCTCATCAGCTCGATTGCGGATGTGGAATACCGTGACTGGGCGAATATCGAAGACATTCCCGACATGCTGAAAAACGCGTTTATCGCGGTGGAGGATGTTCGCTTCTATAAACACAGCGGCGTGGACTTCAAGCGCCTCTTCTCCGCGGCGCTGGAGATCTTAGGCAACAGCAACTCTTCCGGCGGCAGCACGATCACGCAGCAATTGATCAAGAACAAGGTGCTTGGCGCTCAAAGAAACTATAAGCGTAAGATTCAGGAAGCTTATCTCGCGCTGGAGCTTGAGACCATCGTAGATAAGGACACGATTCTGGAAGCGTATCTCAACGACGTAGACCTCGGCGAGAGCAACTACGGCGTCAAGAGTGGATCAAAGGATTATTTCGGCAAGGAACTCTCCGAGTTGACCATTCGCGAGTGCGCGATGCTTGCGGGACTCACGCAGGCGCCTTATCGCTACGACCCGCGCAAGAACATGTACCAGCGCGATAAGATGGAAGTGACCAACGCGCGAACGGATCAGGTGCTCTCGCGCATGTATCAGGCAGGCTTTATCACGAAAGATCAGTACGACAGCGCGCTGACCGAGCAGGTCAGCATCGTTGAAGTCAGTCAGCAAAAGCAGATGTCCGACATGGCGTATTTTGTGGAGTATTCCATCAGCGACGTGATCACCCACCTGCTGGAAAAACGCGGGTTGAGCAACACGACCGCCAACCGTAACGCGGTTGAAAATGAGCTGCGTACAAGCGGATACCACATCTATACAACGGTCGATCCGACGATACAGAAGACCGTTCAGGACACGCTGAGCACCTGGGAAAACTATCCTTCGCTCGCGGACACCTCAAAGTCTCTCATGGTGGAGACCAAGGAGGACGGAACCGTAATCGAGACCGTTGAACCACAAGCGGCGGCCGTCGTGATGGACTATCACACGGGTGAACTTAGGGCGATCATAGGCGGCAGAAACGAGCCAACCGTTCGTAAGGGGCTCAACCGCGCCTCGCAGAGCTATACCGAGGTGGGTTCCTCGATCAAGCCGCTCTCCGTCTACGGACCTGCGCTGGATCTTGGGTATTCACCGGGTAGCATTACCTACAACATGGATGGCCCGATTACGGGTTGGACGACCGAAAAAGGATATCCCTCCGGCGGACTCGATTCGCGCTATGGCCCGGTTACCTTCCGCCGCGCAATCGTCAGCTCCCTCAACGTACCCGCCGCGCATGTTTTGATGGACGACGTGACGCCTGCCATTTCGGCGCAGTATCTCTACGAACTGGGTGCCACGGAGAACAAGATCAATGTAGACGGTGCGGGCCTCGCGCTCGGAACCTCCGGCTTAACGCCGATTCAAATGGCGGCGGCTTACGCAACAATCGCCAACGAGGGGGTCTATCAGGAACCGCTGTCGTTTACCAAAGTGCTGGATGCGAACGGAAACGTGATCCTTGACGCGGATGAGGTCAGAGACACGCACCGTGTATTCCAGGCCAGCACCGCCTGGATGCTCGTCGATATGATGACCGACGCAGTGAAATCCGGCACGGGTACAAAGGCGAAGATCGACGACATAACCGTCGCCGGTAAAACCGGTACCAACTCCGATTACGCGAGCGTTTACTTCGCTGGCATGACACCTTACTATGTCTCCACCCTCTGGGTTGGGCATGATTACCCGGTCAACAAGCTCAAGAAGGGCTCTTCCGGCGGAAATGAAGCAGCGCCGATCTGGCAGGCGTATATGTCGAAGATCCACGAGGGCTTGACGGACAAGCCGATCATCGACGAAGACCCGACATCGCTCGGCCTCGTCAAGCGAACCGTCTGCTCGGTCTCGGGACTTCTCGCGACCGATGCCTGCAAGAACGACGAAGAGCACAAGCCGGTAACAGAGTGGTTCCTCGCGGAAAAGGCGCCGACGGAATACTGCGACATGCATGTAACCCTGAGCATTTGCTCGGCGGAGAACGCACTCGCGACCGAGTTTTGTCCAGAGGACTCCGTTACACAGGTGAACTACATCCTGATTCGTCCCGATAACCCGCTGTATCAGTTTGACGATGAGAATCTGCTCCAGGCTCTGCCGACCGCGGTGCGCACCGAGCTGACGACGGATGAGTTCATCGACAGCATGAAGACCTGCACGGTGCATGCGGACGGGTCGCTTTCGATCTTCGCGCTCAAGACACAGTCGCAGGACCTGATTCAGCAGGTGACGGATTATCTCAACGGCGCTACGAATGTGCCCAAAGAGATGAGTGATACTTTGAAGGACGACATTGCCGACCTGCAGGTTGCACTCAGCGGATATCAATACTCAGAAATCGAGCCGCTGTATCAAAAACTCAACACGGATTTCCTTGCGCTGCAGAACTATATGGCGCAACTAACGCAGAACAACAACGGAGGTTAACGCCGTGACGATGCAGGGAGAAACGACGGGGAAATGCGCGCTGGAAGAAGCGTACACGCAGGAGCGTACACGCCTATATCAACTCGCAACCATGGATGAGCCGCAGGGCGAATATCGCAAGCCGGTCTTTGGCGAGGGCAGTCGAGACAGTAAGATACTGCTCATCGGTGAAGCGCCGGGTGCGGAGGAAGCAAAGCTCGGTCATCCGTTCGTCGGCAAAGCGGGAAAGCAACTGGACGCGCTGTTCTGCCGATTTGGCGTGATGCGCGCGGACGCGTTTATCACTAACGTAGTCAAGTATCGTCCCGTCGTGCGCTCCGAGAAAAGCACGCGAAATAGAACGCCGCTTCCCGCGGAGGTAAAAGCCGCGCTGCCGCTGCTTCGCACGGAGATACTGCACGTTTCGCCAAGGTTGATTCTCACGCTCGGCAATACACCGCTGAAAGCCGTTTACGCGCTGGCTGGGCTAAAGCCTCCCGTCATCGGAACGGCGCACGGGCAGATGCAATCTATCGTAATCGAAGGCGAAGTGTTTTCGCTGATTCCGCTCTATCATCCCGCCAGTGGCATCTATAACCGCGCGCTGGTCGAGGTCATGGAACAGGACGCGGCTTATGTCGGAGAAATCGTGCAATCGTATTCAAAATGAACGGACAAACAAAAAACCGCGATACTATGCGGCTTTGACAGAAGTGTGTTATACTGAATCATATGGTTTTATACAAATAAGTTAGAAACAACAAGGAGCAAACTATGGCGCAGAAAGTTTTAATAGCAGACGACGATCAGGTCGTTCACGAGGCGCTTGGCATTTACCTCAAAGCCGAGGGGTTTGAGGTGGTCGATGCGTTTGACGGCGTATCCGCGCTGGAAAGCATCACGCCGGAGGTTGTGCTCAGCGTGCTGGATATCATGATGCCGAAGATGAGCGGGATCGAGGTTTGCCGAGAGATTCGCAAAACCTCGCAATTGCCGATTCTCATGCTCACCGCAAAGGGCGAGGAGATCGACCGTATCGTTGGCCTTGAGCTCGGCGCGGACGATTATATCGTCAAGCCCTTCAGCCCACGCGAAGTCGTCGCCCGCATCAAGGCGGTGCTCCGCCGCGCAAGCGAGCAGCCCAAGAGCGACACGAGCGTCATCACCTACAATGGCCTTACTATCGATCTGAAGAGCTATACGGTCACGCTGCGCAATCAGCCTGTGATCTGCACGCCCAAAGAAATTGAAATCCTGCACATGCTCGCATCCAACCCCGGGCAGGTGTTTACGCGTGAACAACTCTTATCCCGCGTTTGGGGATATGACTTCGCGGGCGAAACAAGAACGGTGGACACGCACATCAAGCGCATCCGCGCCAAACTGGACTCGACCGGCCTTGGCTGGAGTATTAAGACCATCTACGGTGTCGGCTACAAATTCGAAACCGAATAACACCGTAAATTTGACATGCGCAGCGTCTTTTACTGGCGAATTTTAATTGTATCGATCATTGCATTGCTGCTGGCAAACATCATTTTGCTGGCGGCTTATACGTATGTCGGAAAAAACACCTATATCTCCATCGAGATGGAGAACCTGGAGCCGGAAGCGGAAGTCACCCGTCAGATCTATGAAGAATACAAAAACGGGAATATGAGCGAGGAAGCATTTCAACGTCTGATCGAGAAGCAAACGCTATCCAGCGAATCTGCGATTCTGATTTCCGACGCGCTGGGCAAGATTCTCATCGTGCGCAACATCGGCAGCACGGTGGAGATGCAGGATTTCGGCGAGTATTATCGCGCGGAGATGCAAAACGTGCTGCGCGGGCAAACTGTCGAAAATAAAGATCTCAAGCTGCTCAACGGTGAAACCGCGGTTTCTGTCGGAATTCCCGTGCGCGATACGGACGGAGACGTTTCCGGCGGCATTCTTGTCATCAAACAGATTCAGCGCATTCAAAGCGCGTTCAACCAGCTCAATAACGTTCTAACCGGTACCATATTCGCGATCATGCCCGTGGTCATGCTGTTGGTCGCCATCAGCACCAGCAGACTGAGTAAGCCGCTGCACGACATGAGCAACGCCGCCATCGAGATGTCAAAGGGACACTTTGACGTGCGGGCAAACGAGCGTGCTTCCGGCGAGATCGGCATCCTTGCGCGCGCGCTCAACACGCTCTGCGACAATCTGGCGCAGACGATCTATCAATTGCAAAGCGAGAAGCGACAGCTCAATCAGCTGCTGTCGAGCTTTACCGATGGCGTCGCTGCCATCGATAACATCGGGTGTCTGACGCACTATAACCCCGCGCTCATGAAGATGTTCGGCGCGGTCGAGGTGAAGGTGCCGATGGATCTGGTGCCGGACGAATCGATCTGGGAACTCTTTCGCGAGGTGTATGATTCGCGCGAACCCACGAGCATGCATTATTCCCTGCCAAACGAACGCGCACTTTGGATTACCATCGTGCCGGTGACGGATGAGGCAGGTGAGTGCACTGGCGTCGTCGGCCTCTTTAAGGACGTCACCGATCTGGAACGATTGGAAAGAACCCGCAGGGATTACGTTGCCAACGTCAGCCATGAGCTCAGGACGCCGCTGACCGCCGTGCGCGGGCTATTAGAGCCGCTGAGCGACGGCATGATTACGGATGAAGAGACACGCCAGCGCTATTACCGCATCATGCTGCGCGAGGTCATTCGGCTCTCGCGATTGATTACGGATATGCTGGAGCTTTCGCGCCTGCAATCCGGCACGGAGCACATGGAACTGCACGCGGTCAATCTCACGGAGCTGTTGCAGGACACGCGGCAAAACTACCTCAACGAGGCGGCGCAGCGTGGCATTAAACTCAAACTGGATCTGGACGAGATCCCGTTTGCGATGACGGATGAAGACCGCGTAGAGCAGCTTCTGGTCATCCTGATCGACAACGCGATGCATTACACGCCGGAGGGTGGCAGCATCACCATAGGCGCTTCCCGAACCGCCGGAGAGCGCATCCTGGTCACGGTTGCAGACACAGGGTGCGGAATCGCGCCGGAAGACCTGCCGCATGTGTTCGAGCGATTCTTTAAGACGGATCGTTCGCGCAAAGAGGGCGGAACCGGCCTCGGACTTTCTATTGCGAAGCAGATTATCGACAAGCTTGGTGAGAACATCTATGTCGAGAGCAATGTGGGCGGGGGAACGAGCTTCCACTTCACCCTCAAGAACTATATCAGCAACGCCATCGCTCTTGGCCCGGTCGGCGCGGATGTCGTGATTCAGGACGATGTGCCCGTCTCCTACAGACGAACGGATCGCGGCTCTCAGGATGCGCCGTACGAGGTTTTGCCCAAACGGCAGCACGACAAGAAGAGTGATAAGAGCCAGAAAAGCAACAAGCAGCAAAACGAGAAAGACACTAAAAAGCGATAAGCAAGCAACGGCACGGTTGATCCGTGCCGTTTTTATATGAACCTCGCGCGCTGAAACGAAAAAAAGTTGCATCAATTCACAAAAAAAAACGCTCCGATCTTGTACGAATCGTGTACAATTTCGACATCCTGTCGGGATGTGTTGAATTGTGGCAGAGCGCATACTATAATCAATTCAAAAGGGGGCAGAACCATGCAGAAAAGCGCTCATATTTTAATCTGTGACGATCAGCCTATCATACACGAATCGCTTGGCGTTTATCTCGAAAGCGAGGGGTTCACACACGCATCTGCTTTCAACGGCGTGCAGGCAGTCAAGATGGCAGAGACGGAGGCACCCGACCTCATCCTGATGGATTTGATGATGCCGGAGAAAAACGGCATGGATGCCTGCCGCGAAATTCGACAAAAGAGCTCGGTGCCGATCATCATGCTGACCGCAAAAGGCGAGGAGATCGATCGCGTTGTCGGCCTCGAAATTGGCGCGGACGATTATATCGTCAAACCCTTTTCCGCGCGCGAGCTGATCGCCCGCATCAAGGCGGTGCTCCGCCGCATCTCTGCCGAGCCGGAGACGGAGGGAAAGACGATCCGGATTGATGATCTGGAGATCAGCCTCAGCAACTACGAGGTAAAGATCAAAGGCAAACCGGTCGATTTTACGCCGAAAGAAGTCGAGATTCTCTATCTCCTGGCGTCGCATCCCAACCGCGTGTTTGACCGCGAGCAAATCTTATCCAAGATCTGGGGATACGATTATTTTGGCGACACGCGCGCGGTCGATACCCAAATAAAGCGAATCCGCCAGAAAATTCCCGATGAAGGACTGAGCTGGGGCATCCGCACGGTCTACGGAGTCGGCTACAAGTTTGGCGCGAGTGATTCTTGATGCGCGGGAAGAACAAACGCAGAAACAACCATCGGGCGCGGCTTCGTACGCGCCCTTTTAACGAATGAAACATTGGCATTGGAAAAATAGCGGCAAATCGACCGCTGCAAATGAGAAGAATGGCTCGATATTCGAGAAGTTTCTCTTTTACCTGGTGTTCGGGTGTGTGCTCACGTCCGTCATCGCGGTATTGGTGTATCTTTTCGCGGGCGCGAGCGTACACGCCAGAAGAATCGCGGATGAGATGCTGCCGCGCGCGGAATCCATGTCGCGTCTGGCCACCAGACTGCAATCCGGTCAGATTTCTTACGATTCATTTCTGGATTTTACGCTGAAAGAGCAGCAGGGGACGCGCGTCTATATCTTCGATGAAAACGCTGCGCTCATCGCCTACACCACCGAGAACCAGAAGATCAGCGAACCTGTCAGCCAGAGCATTCTCGACGAAGGCGCGAAGGTCGTCAAGAGCGGTGAGCAGTTTGTTTCGACTAAGTGGCGCTCGATGGACGGCGTGGTCGTCGGCGTTCCGATTACGGATAACCTTCAGCGCGTGACCGGTGCGATCCTGATGTCACGTTCTTCCTATGAAGTCTATAGCTCGCTGATGAGCTTTGTTCGCGCACTGATGCTCAGTTCCCTGGTTGCGTCCGTGGCGATGATCATTCCCGCGTACTTTATCTCGCGGCAGATGGCGAAACCGATTCGCACCATGACGCGCGCTTCCGCCGCGATGGCGAGCGGGAATTTCTCGGTGCGCGCGGACGAAAGCAGAGACGACGAAATCGGACAGCTCGGCGCGGCGCTCAACCACCTTTCCACGCAGTTGCAGCAAAACATCAGCAACCTGATCCTCGCGCGAAACCGTCTACACGTCATTCTGGATGGACTGCGCGAAGGCGTCATCGCGCTGGAAGCGGATCACTCGCTCATCTATAAAAACCAGGCGGCCTGCCAACTACTCGGCGTTTGTGCAGAGGAAGACATGCTGCGCGCGCTCGAAGCCGTGCTGCCGCTGTGCGACGAAGTGCGCCAAAGCGGTGCGGCAAAGAGCCAGACGCTGACGGTAGGAGAACGAAAGCTCCTATTGGTCGTCTCGCTTTCACAGGAGACGAGTGAGCTGGCTCCCGGTACGGTCATCGTGGCGCAGGATGTCACGGAGGCAGAGCGACTCGAACAAACCCGCAAGGACTATGTTGCAAACGTCAGCCACGAGCTTAGAACGCCGATCGCTTCCATTCGCAGCCTTGCGGAAGCGCTCAACGACGGACTCGTGAAAAAAGAGGACGACCGCTCGCGCTATTACGGTTATATCCTGCGTGAGTCCATGCGGCTCAGCCGATTGATCAACGATTTATTGGAGCTCTCTCGCCTGCAATCCGGCGCAATTGCGCTGGAAAAAGCGGATTTCCACCTTGACGGCGTGATCAGCGAAGTGCTGGAGCAAACAGGCCTTGTCGCGTCCTACAGCGGTATCCATATATCGGAGCGCTGGAGCTGCAAAAAGCCGCTGCTGGTGCATTCCAACAGCGACCGCATCGAGCAGGTGCTGATTGCGCTGATCGACAACGCGATCAAGTTTGCCGCGGATGAGGGCGTGATCATACTGGACGTAAAGCGGTCGGAGGAGCAGAGCCGCGCGATCATCTCCGTCATGAACACGGGGCACATTCCAGAGCAGCACTTACCGCATCTGTTTGAACGGTTCTACAAGGCGGATATGGCGCATACCGACGGGGGAACAGGCCTTGGACT
>JBDKRF010000093.1:0-11578 GCA_039683525.1 Clostridiaceae bacterium | reverse complement strand
GCTTTTGGCCCCAGAGCATTTCATCAGTCGTGATCATAAACCCCCCGCAGTTGCGGACATACCACGTGTGGTATGGCGCGTCAGAGCCGGAAAACGCAGTCATGATCGCCATGATGACCCCGCCGTGCACCGCGAAGCCCACGTTTGTTTCCCCGCGCGAAATCGCGTCCGAAACGCACCCGGCAAACGCGGTGTAGGCGCGCTTTGCAAAGCCGGGAATTCCCTCGCCGTTCGGGCAAACGTCGATGCACCCGCCCGCGACCCAAGTGCGGTAGGCTTCGTCGTTTGCCATCTCTTCCGCGCTGCGGCCTTCAAAATCGCCAAAGTCCATCTCGCGCAGGCCGGAGACCGTCTCGATTTCAGCGTTGGGAAAGAAGATGCGCGCGGTCTGCTGCGCCCTTAACATGGGGCTTGCGTAGACCAGCGGAATCTCGGGATAGTGTTCCCCCGCCTCCGCTTCGGCAACGCCCTCTTCGCAGAGCGGATCATTGGTTCTGCCGTTATATCGATTGTCGAGATTGCCCTGCGTCTTGCCGTGACGCAGCAAAATAATGGATAACATATCTTTCCTCCGGAACCATATCGGTTAAATGAGTGTGCTTAAGCCATACAGCCGGGTAAAAAAGAACCGGGCTGCGGGTGTTTTTCCGATTATACACCACAACCGCCCGATATCAAAAGAACGTGTAGACCAATTCTGTGTGACATTTTATCGCCTGATCGATGTCTCCTCTGTTTGCCACTGGGAAAGCAGGCCGCGCATCCACGCCGGGACATCCATATCGTAGGCGCGATTGAGATGCTCCGGCGAGAACACCTCTTCCATTCGACCATAGGCAAGCGTCATTCCGCCATCCAACAGCAGCGCGTGGCTGCCGTAGGCGCGCGCAAGACTCAGGTCATGTACCACGGAGGCAACGGCGCGACCAGGAGTCTTCAGCCATTCGCGGATTAGCTCGAACACCTGCTTTTGGTACACGAGGTCGAGGTGGTTGGTCGGCTCGTCCAGCAGCAGCACACGAGGGTTTTGCGCGAAGAGTTGCGCGAGGAAAGTCCGCTGCAATTCTCCGCCGGAGAGCGTCAGCACATTTTGATCCACGATCTTCGTCAGCCCCGTAAGCTCCAGTGCGCGGGCAACCGCCGTCTCATCCTCCGCCTGTCCCGCGGAGAAAAGCCCCGGCGCATAGGCGTATCTGCCGAGCCGCACAACCGAACCAACGGTAAAGCCGTAACCCATCGTATGCGTCTGCGCGAGAACCCCGACGAGCTTCGCCAGCTCGTGCGGTCGATAGCGACGCACATCGCTACCTAGCACGCGCACATCGCCCGTATATGCCACACCCTGCGAAATCGCGTTGACAATCGTGCTCTTACCCGCGCCGTTGGGGCCGACGATCATGAGCCAATCCCCCTCCGAAAGCGAGAAACTCACGTCGTCGACAATCTTCTTTTCTCCATATTGCACGTGCAGGTGCTGCACATCCAGCAAATTCATGCGCGCGCCCTCCTCGAACGATAGAAGATTACGATAAAGAGGAACGCGCCGATAAACGAAGTGACCACACCGATGGGAAGCTCAATTGGGTTGAGCAGCGTGCGCGCGACCAAATCCGCAAGCATGAGAAACACCGCGCCGCCAAAGAGGGACGCGGGCAGCAGGCGCTTGTGATCCGGGCCTACGATCATGCGCACCATGTGCGGCGTGACGAGGCCGACAAAGCCGATCGTGCCGCCGATGGAGACGCAAACGCCGATGAGTGCGCTCACCGCGATGAGCAGCGTCAGCTTCACCCGCTGCACCGGAACGCCGATGTTCCGCGCGTTGCTTTCGCTCACGGCAAAGGCGTTGAGCTCACGTGAATAGCGCAGGATGATGCCGCCGAACACGACGAGCGCCACAAGCAGTACCAGCGCGTTATTGAGACTGGTGCCAAGGAGCGAGCCCATCGTCCAGAACGTGATCTGCTTGACGCGGTCGGACGCAAACGAGATGATCAGCGCAAGAATGCTCGAAACAAACATGGAATAGATCACGCCGATGAGAATGATCGTGTTGGTGCTCATGGAAAAGTCGATCTTGTATGCTAGGGAGAGGATGATCAGCAGCGAGAGAAACGCAAACACGATCGCCAACACCATCGTACCTGCAAACGGAATCGCGGGAATCGTGATGCCAAACGCGATGGCGATCACAGCGCCTAACGAAGCGCCACTCGCGACGCCGAGGGTACTGCCGTCCGCAAGCGGATTTTTGAGCAGTCCCTGCATGGCTCCGCCGCAGAGCGAGAGCGCCGCGCCCGTGAGCGCCACACAGAGCACGCGCGGCAGTCGCACGGAGAGGATGATCGGCACCGAGATGCCGCTTGGCATGGGCAAGCCCCAGATCGCGTTCCAGATGACCAGCATCGTTTCACGAAGCGGCAGGCTCACGCTGCCGACGCAGACGCAGAGCACCATCACCGCCAGCGTGACGAGCGAAAACAGGAGGAGTTCGCCTGCGCGAAAGCCCTCCCGCTTGCCGCTGTTGTTTTTTTGCGCGCGGTGCGGCAGCTCGCCTCCGTCGCGCAATGGTTCAGGATTCTGTTTCAATCCATTCTGTCCTTTGCTATCTGGTTGTTCCCTTACGCTGCTTTCTCTTTCGTCACGATCTCCTTGACGAAGTCAAACAGCGCCTGCGCGCCGTCCGCAATTCTCGGTCCGGGGCGCGAAAGCTCATTGTTTTGCAGGTTGAGGATGTCGCCGTTCTTCACGGCGGTGATGTCCTGCCAGCCCGCGCGGGAGAGTATCTCCTCCACCGGCGTCTGCCCTTCACCGAAGTACATCGCAACGCTCACGATGATGTCCGGATTTGCCTTGATCACCTGCTCTTCGGAAATCTCTGACCAGCCGGAAGCATCCGCAAAAACATTCTTGAGCCCCAGCGCGGTTGCAATCTCGTCCATAAACGTGCCCTTGCCCGCCGTCCAGAGTCCGTACTGCAAGGGAGATACTTCAAAATAGACGCTCTTGCCTTCGAGTTCGCTTGCGTGAACCGAGAGCTCGGAGAGCGTGGATTCCATCTTCTGCACAACCGACGTGGCTTCCGCATCCCGTCCGGTGATCGCGCCGATGAGCGTGATGGCCTGATAGACGCCGTTGATGTCCTTCGCGTCGGAGACGACGCACTGAATGCCCGCCGCCTCCAGCTGCTTGACCTGATCCTCGGTCTGTGCCATCGCGCTCATCAAAAGCACCTGCGGCGCTAACGCGATGATCTGCTCAATATTCGTCTCCATGCCGGACTGCACGGCGGGTGCTTCCTGCACCTCTGCCGGATAGTCGCAGAATTCACCGCGGCCGACCAGCAGGTCCCCCGCGCCGATTGCGTAGAGAATCTCGCAATCCGCTGCGCTGAGCGCGATTATGCGCGTTGCAGGCGCGGATAGTTTGATCTCGCGTCCCATCATATCGACGGTCTCGATGCCCTCGGCCGTCGCCGGAAGTTCCGCTACTTCCTGTACCGCACCCGGTGCCTGAGTCGCAGTCGCTTCGGGCGCGACAGTGCCTGCAGGCGCGCAGGCGGTCAGTACGCTCAGCAGTAGCAGTACCGCAAGTAGCGCAGAAAAAAACTTGGTTTGTTTCATGTCGTCTTTCATCCCTTCAATCTTTATCAAATGAATAGAGCTGAGAGGGAGGCAAATAAAAATGCTCCGCTCTTTGAGGAGAGGGAGCAATAGAAATATCGCGTGCTGTCGGCGCGCTTGATAGCTTCACTCCACCCCAGGAGTATATTCCCATGCACAAACAGGTTTCCCGGCTTTGCTTCATCCTACTTGGACGCCTTCCCGCTGTATGGCAGTGGCTTTTGTGTCCGTTCGTCCGCTTCACGGTTACTGGGGTAGCCCGGAATTCTCATCCGTATTCCCTTGGCGGGCTTTCGCTCGCCAGCGCCCTCATCGGGCGCAGATGCACACGCTATTCATTTAGCTATAGTATAGTTTGGTTTTTTGCTCTCGTCAAATTCTATCTCGTAGGCTTCGGGAACTTCTCATTTTACATGGTTTGTGATACCATGTTACCGGGATCAAAATGGGAGAATTTTATACGCATGAAAACACTGCTGCAACACTGCCGCATTTACGACGGAACGGGCGCGGAAGCTTTCACCGGCGATATCCTGATTGAGAATGACCGGATTGCCGAAGTCGCACCGCGGATCGATTCCGCGGATGCGCAAATCATCGACCTGACAGGAAAAAGTGTCTCCTCCGGCTTTTTTGACGCACATTCCCACAACGATTGGTTCGCGGCAAAAAAGGATCCGAAGCCGTATTTCGAACCATTCGTGCGGCAGGGCATCACCTCGTTTATCACCGGCAACTGCGGGCTGTCCATGACCGGATTTGCGCCCGACAGCCCGTATATCGACAAGGTCGGCGCGGGATTGTTCCATATGGACGACCTTCGGAGCGTCTATCCCGACGTGGATTCGTTTTTCTCCGCCATCGACGGCAATACGCCGCTGAATATCGCCTCGCTTTCGGGGCACTGCACCGCGCGCGCAAGCGGAACGGGCAACGCAAACCGTCCGCTTTCCGAGGCGGAGCAGGAGACGATGCTCGCCCTCCTCGAAGAAAACCTCAAGCAGGGTGCTTGTGGCGTCTCGCTGGGGCTCATGTACGAACCGGGGCTTTATGCGTCGAAAGAGGAGCTCAGAAAGATCGTCGAGCTCTGCGCGCGCTATCACCGCCCGCTGACCGTGCACCCGCGCGCCAACTCCGCCGTCTCGATGGCGTATCCGGAGCTTTTGGGCAGGCCGCATCTGCTGCGTGCGCTGGACGAGCTGGAGGAGATCACGCAGGGATTGGACGTCAAGCTACAATACTCCCACGCGATCTTCGTCGGCAAAAACTCCTTCCGCTGCAAGGAAGAGCTAGTTGAAATCATCGAGCGCATGCGCAAAAACGGCGTGGACGCGATGTTTGATATCTACGCGGAGATGCTCGGCGTTTCGGTAATCACCGCGATCATGCCGGTTTGGTATCAGGCGCTGAGCCCCGCGGATAAGCGCAAGTTCGTCAACAAGTTCCGCTTCCGCGTGCTGGCTAACGCCTCCATCCTGCTGTTGGGGTTCGGGTTTGACGACATTGAGATCGCGTATATCGGGCCGGGTTACGAAGCCTACGAGGGCAAGACTGTACACCAGATCGCCCGCGAAAAGAAGATGAACGACCTCGACGCCTACCTCATGCTCTGCGAAGAAAGTCACTTTGCGGGCAGAGTCAATATGGGGCCCTATAGCACGCCGCAGATCGTCTCCGAGCTCTCCCGCCATGACAGCGTACTGTACATGACCGACGCGTGGGTTGAGGAGAACGGTATTCAAAACCCTGCGATCTACGACTGCTTCCCAAAATTCCTGCACCTTTCGCTCAACGGAAGCGGCGACACCATGCCACGCACGATCCGAAAGATGACCGGCGCCGTGGCGGATCGATTCTCGATTGCCGATCGCGGCTATGTCAAGCCCGGCTGCTTTGCCGATCTGACCGTGTTTGATGAGGCAGTGTTGAAAAGCACGATGCCGGATCAGAGTAAATCCTTCGGCATCGAGCGCGTCTATGTCAACGGCAAGCTCGTGCTAAACGGTGATGCACTGGACGAAGCGGTTTTTGCCCGGGCCGGACGAGCGATGCGCGTTTCAGCCGCGCAATGAACAAAACCAGCAGACAAACCTGTCCCGCGCGGAAAGGAGAAGCGGATGAATAACCTCTTGCAACTCAAATACGCCGTCGAGGTGGAGACAACCGGCTCCATCAGCAAGGCTGCGGAAAATCTCTATATGAATCAGCCGAACCTGAGCAAGTCCATCCGTGAGCTGGAGGACGACCTCGGCATCGCGATCTTCGACCGCACGGCAAAGGGCGTTGTCCCAACCGAACGCGGACGCGAGTTCCTCGGCTATGCGCGCAGCATCCTTTCCCAAATCGCGGAGATGGAAGCGCTCTATAAGCAAACCGATGAGAAAAAGACGCGCTTCGACCTCTGCGCGCCGCGCGCAAGCTATGTTTCCCAGGCGCTCACCGAAGTGATCTTCTCTCTCGGGCCGGATGCGGACTATAGCATCGACTACCGCGAGGCGGGCGCGATGCGAACGATCAAGCAGGTGGCAAACGGCGTCAATCAGCTTGGTGTGATTCGCTATCAGACCATGTATGAGCCAAACTACCTCAACACGCTGGCGGAGCGTTCGCTGGTCTATGAGCCGGTTTGCGAGTTTGCCTGCGCCGCCATCCTGAGCGCGCAGCACCCGCTGGCAATTCAGCAGGTCGTCTCCAATCGCGATCTTTCCGATTGCACCGAGGTACTCTACGGGGATGCGTCCATCCCCGCCCTGCCCGTCAATCAGGCGCGGGAGCTTGCGCAGGCCATCGAGGCAAAGAACACCATTACCGTCTACGAGCGCGCGAGCCAGCTGGAACTCATCAGCAGACTGAATACCGCCTACGCAATCGCCTCCCCTATGCCGCAGGACGTGCTGGATCGCTTTCAACTCGTGCAGCGGCGCATCGACCTTCCCGGCAATCTTTACCGCGATGTGCTGATCTACCGTGCGGGTTATCATTTGTCACGGCTGGATCGGCTGTTGTTTGAAAAGCTCCGCGAATCCGCCCAGAGAGTCATTCAGGAATAACGCAAGTACTGCACCCGGCTTATGCCGGGTTTTTATTTCCAGAAGAAATTGATCCCATCGGGACGTCGATGTTATAGATCACGCGGCGCAATGTTATAATAGATATTATTATATCGATATTCATATACTGATATTCCGATTTTCTACCTTCAAATACGCCTTCGTCTATCGTAGTATAGAGACAGAAAGAAAGCAGTCGGCGATCCCCAGCATCAGATTCGGACAGCGGGTAGGCTGCCAATGTGAAAATTCCCGCCGAAAAGTGCCCTTTCGACCAACACCACGGTCTGAGCCGTCACGGAGACGATCTTCGGATGCATCTCAGACAAGGCGGAGATTCGATTCTGCGAGATCGACTCCGCATCCAATGCTCAAGAGGTTCGTTCCCGCTTCCGTAGCGGGCAGGCTGCGAACAAGGCGGAACGAACTCTCTTGGGTCAAGATAGAACCAGTACCAATGAGGAAGACAAGAGGAGATGGAGAATATGACGAAGCCGACGAACAGAACCCCGATTGACAGCGTAGAAGCCATGGAGAGCGCGTTTGACCGCCTCCGTGCCGCGCAGCGCACCTTTGCCACCTATACGCAGGAGCAGGTGGACAAGATTTTTCTATCCGCCGCAACCGCCGCCAACAAGGCGCGGATTCCGCTGGCGAAGCTCGCCGTGGAAGAGACCGGCATGGGCATCGTGGAAGACAAGGTCATCAAAAATCACTACGCTTCCGAATACATTTATAACGCATACCGCGACATCAAGACCTGCGGTGTGATTGAAGAAGACAAAGCCTATGGCATTCAGCGCATTGCGGAACCGCTCGGCGTCATCACCGCGGTCATTCCGACCACAAACCCGACCTCTACCGCAATCTTCAAGACACTGATCGCGCTCAAAACCCGCAACGGCATCCTCATCAGCCCGCATCCGCGTGCCAAGCGCGCCACGATTGAAGCCGCGCGCATCGTGCTCGAAGCGGCAGTTGCCGCGGGTGCTCCCGAAGGCATTATCGACTGGGTCGATGTGCCGAGCCTGGATTTGACCAACCTCGCGATGAAGGAAGCGGACTGCATCCTCGCCACCGGCGGACCCGGCATGGTGAAGAGCGCCTACAGCAGCGGCAAGCCCGCCATCGGCGTCGGCAGCGGAAACGTACCCGCCATCATCGACGACACGGCGGACATTCTCTCCGCGGTGAGCTCGATTATCCTGAGCAAGACCTTCGATAACGGCATGATCTGCGCCAGCGAGCAGGCGGTCATCGTTGTCGATTCCATCTATAACAAAGTGAGAAAAGAGTTCGCCGAGCGCGGATGCTATCTGCTCAAAGCGGACGAGATTGAAAAAGTGCGCAAGACCATCGTCATCAACGGCGCGCTCAACGCAAAGATCGTAGGGCAAAGTGCCTACACGATCGCAAAGCTTGCGGGAGTCGCCGTTCCGGAAAAGACGAAGATCCTCATCGGCGAAGTCGAGAGCGTCGAGCTCTCCGAAGAGTTTGCGCATGAGAAGCTCTCCCCGGTTCTCGCAATGTACCACGCCAAGGACTTTGAAGAAGCGCTGCAAAAAGCCGAGCGCCTGATTGCGGACGGCGGCTACGGCCACACCGCGAGTGTCTATCTCGACCCCATCACGCAAAAAGAGAAACTCGCCGCGTACACCAGCCGGATGAAGACCTGCCGCATTCTCGTAAATACCCCCTCCTCGCACGGCGGCATCGGAGACCTCTATAACTTCAAGCTTGCGCCGTCGCTGACGCTTGGTTGCGGTAGCTGGGGCGGAAACTCGGTTTCTGAGAACGTTGGCGTCAAGCACCTGCTAAACATCAAGACTGTTGCCGAGAGGAGAGAGAATATGCTATGGTTCCGCACGCCCGATAAGATCTATTTCAAGAAGGGCAGCCTGCCGGTTGCGCTCTCCGAACTCAAGACCACCCTCGGCAAAAAGCGCGCGTTCCTCGTCACCGACACCTTCCTTTACGAAAACGGCTATACCCGCGCAGTGACGGAAAAGCTCGACGAGATGAACATCACGCACGAGACCTTCTTCAACGTACTGCCCGATCCCACGCTGGCGAGCGCCCGCGAAGGCGCAAAGCAGATGTCCGCGTTCAAACCGGATGTCATCATCGCCCTCGGCGGCGGCTCCGCGATGGACGCGGCAAAGATCATGTGGGTACTCTATGAGCATCCCGAAGCGGACTTTATGGATATGGCGATGCGCTTTGCCGACATTAGAAAGCGCGTCTACACCTTCCCGAAGATGGGCGAAAAAGCGTACTTTATCGCGATTCCGACCACGGCGGGCACCGGCAGCGAAGTGACCCCGTTTGCGGTCATCACGGATGAAACCACCGGCGTGAAATACCCGCTGGCGGACTACGAACTCATGCCGGATATGGCGATTGTGGACGCGGACATGATGATGAACGCACCCAAGGGCCTCACAGCAGCCAGCGGCATCGACGCCGTGACACATAACCTCGAAGCGTACGCCTCCATGCTTGCCACGGACTTCACCGACGGCACGGCGCTGCGCTCGCTCAAGATGATCTTCGAGTATCTGCCCCGCGCCTACGACAACGGTCCCAACGACCCTGTCGCGCGTGAAAAGATGGCGAATGCCGCCACCATGGCGGGTATGGCGTTTGCCAACGCGTTCCTCGGCGTTTGCCACAGCATGGCGCATAAGCTCGGCGCGTTCCACCACATTCCGCACGGCGTTGCCAACGCGCTGATGATCGACGAGGTCATCCGCTTCAACGCCACGGACGTTCCGGTCAAGATGGGCGCGTTCTCGCAGTACGACCACCCGCACGCCCTCGCGCGCTATGCCGAGGTTGCGGACGCGCTGGGACTCAAAGGCAAGACGGACGAGGACAAGGTGGAGGCCCTGATTGCGGCGCTGGATGCGCTCAAAGAGCGCGTCGGCATCAAGAAGACCATCCGCGACTACGGCATCAAGGAAGAGGACTTCCTGTCCCGCCTTGATGAGATGGTCGAGCAGGCATTCGACGACCAGTGCACCGGCGCGAACCCGCGCTACCCGCTGATGAGCGAGATCAAGCAGATGTACCTCAACGCCTACTATGGCACGAGCGTCCGCGTATAACGCAACAGCTGGTTTCTATCAGAAACTTTGACTGATACAATGGTGTCGGGCAGGATTCCATCCTGCCTGACGCCAAAACGTTTCTTCTCCACCCATTCACTACAACGACAAAGGAGAGCACCATGGATTTAACGAATGTAATCGCGTTTCGCTCAAACAAGACGATCTATCGCGACGGGGACACGGTCGTCAAGGTGTTCGGCGAAGGATTCAAGAAGGCGGATGTGCTCAACGAGGCGCTCAACCACGCGCGCGTGGAGGAAACCGCGCTCAATGTACCAAAGCTTTACGGCGTCGGCATGACCGAGGACTGCAAGTGGTACATCATTTACGTATATATTCCCGGGCGCACGCTGGACGAACTGATGGCGGAAAACCCGTAGAAGCACGCGCAGTATCTCGAGCAATTTGTCGATCTCCAGCTATTGATGCATCGCCAGATCTGCCCGCTGCTTCCGCGTTTACGCGATAAGATGGATCGAAAGATCATTCAAACCGAGCTGCCGACCGCGACAAAGTACGATCTGCATACGCTACTCGAGTCCATGCCGCGCCATAACAAGCTCTGCCACGGGGACTTTAACCCGACCAATATCATCATTCGCGACGACGGCACGCCGTTTATCCTCGACTGGTCGCATGCCACGCAGGGCAACGCCAGCGCGGACGCCGCGAGGACGTTTCTTCTCTTCTCCCTCGCAGGCGACGACAAGACGGCGGAAGCCTACCTCAAGCTCTTCTGCGAAAAGAGCGGAACGCCCCGCCAGTATGTGCAGAAGTGGATTCCCATCATCGCGGCCAGCCAGTCCGTCAAGGGCAAGCCGGAGGAGCGCGAGCTCTTGTTCCGCTGGGTCGACGTGGTCGATTACGAGTAATTTTTCCTTGCGCGCCGTTGCGTTTTGCTTTCGTTCGCAGTATCCTATCGTAGAACTGCACAATCGCAAAAGAACACTTTCTCCGAAAGGAACACACCATGAGCGAACTCAGCCGCGGCGTACGCGGTACGCAGCAGGAAATCGTCACCGAAAAGAACATCGCCAGCGCGCTTGGCAGCGGCGGACTCGCCGTCTACGCCACGCCCTGCATGATCACGCTCATGGAATATTGCGCGATGGAGAGCGTGAAGCCGCTTCTACCCGCAGGCAGCTCTACGGTCGGCACACGCCTCGACGTCAAGCACCTAAGCGCAACGCCCATCGGTATGACGGTGCGCTGCGAAACGGAGCTTATCGAGGTCGATCGCAGACGGCTCGTGTTCCAGTGCCGCGCGTTTGACGACGCGGGGCTCATCGGAGAAGGAATACAGGAGCGCTTTATCGTGGACAACGAGAAGTTTATGGAAAAGACCGCGCAGAAGATCAAAAAATAACGCAAGCAACACACCAGCCCCGCAGGAGCGATCCCGCGGGGCTGTTTTTTGTATGTGCATTCCTATAGAATCCTATTCCAGTGCATTCCGAAAATTGACACGTGTTGTATTACGCGTTACAATGATCGCAGTCTCATCTATACAACCTAAATCCGATATAAAACCACATAATTTCATCAGGGAGGTAATTGTTCCATGCTCTTTGGAGACGACGGGCTCAAGCCGCTTGCGGATTTGGCAAAAGAAGCCGTACGCAGCACAGCCAACTTCAACTGGACGTTCATCGCCATCCTCGCGTTTGTGGTGATGATCTATGTGGACGAGATCCACAAGAAGAACTACAAGGCAATCGCGGCGGCGCTGATGCTTTACAGCGTACACTGGCTCTACGAGATCGCAAACGCCGTGATCTGCTATTTCACCGGCTAT
>JBDKRF010000092.1:0-2194 GCA_039683525.1 Clostridiaceae bacterium | reverse complement strand
CCCCAATTTTAAGAGCGTAAACCAATAGTTCGTCCGCGAGCTTCTTACACAACTCCATGGCATCCAACCCGGCAATATCCGGTTCCCAACGTTTCCCATTGTAGATGAACCACATCTTCCGCTCTGGAATATAGCGCGCAACTCGCTTGTAATAGTCGGAAAACAGTCTGCTGTTCCCGATATCCGTGCTTGGGTAACGCGGATTTGCCTCCGGGCGAAACGTGTGCAACGATTCAACCTTGGAAGAAACATCTATCTCACTTTCCCACGAAGAACTCGAAAGTTCCCGCGCTTGTTCGATATTCTCCGCCACCCATGTTAGGAACAGCTCTGGATTGCCAACCAAGAGCTCGTTTGGGTCTTTGTAACTGTAAGGCGCCATGACACACATGTGGTTGATTTTGTGTGCTTTAAGCTGTGCGGACAGGTGCCCGGCTGCTTCTTCTCCCGCGCTGTCACGATCCATGCACACAATAATCGGCGGCACTTTTTGCCGCGCCCTGAGTGCTTCGATCAATTTTCGGATTCCTGTTCCGCAAACGGCTACCGCATGTCCGCCTTCCTGCATGATCGACATGGCGCAAAACGCGCTCTCAACGACGAAAACCGGTTCGTCTTGATCCAAGGATTCTTCGTAGAACAGCGGTTCAGGCCCGGCATCCTCCGTGCGCGGTTTGAAAAATCGCTTGTCCGAGATGCTCCGGGATGTGTAGTACTCCGAATTCTCACCGTATGGGATGACGATCGCGTTTCGCTTTGCTTCAAAACCGAACCGAAACCGTATCATGCTTTCCCCAGTAAACCCTCTTCCCTGCAAATACACCTGCGCGTGAGGAGATACTGAAAACGCCTCTATGGCATTCTGGATATACTCGCTAAAAAGGGTATGATCCGGAGTTGTTATTCTTTGCGGCACTGCTGTAGCGGACACATGAAATGACTCACTGATCAGCTGAGCCGCTTCAACCGTGCTGACGTGTCGGAGCTTCGCGACCAGATCAATGGCATCGCCGAACTCGTTGCAACCAAAGCACTTGAACCTCCCGCTCTTGAATGAAAGCGATGGAGTCTGATCGTTGTGGAACGGGCACTTTGCTTTTCCGCAGCGCACCTCTATCCCTAGCCACTTTGCGACTTCTTCAATCTGCACGGAACTTCGAATTTGCTGAAAATCAGTCATATAATTCCCTCCGCTTGTTTGTCTAAATCATTCCGATTCTTAAGCTCCTTGCAATCCCGATCGAAGAACCGGATTGTCATATGCGTACCCAGCGCATGTGAAATCTCGCGTTGCATGCCCGAACTATAGTGCTCGCCAAACACCCAGATCTCTTCACAGAGATCCAAAAGACGCAGTCCCATTTCCATTCCGTCTTGCCGTTCCTTGAACTGCTTGTCGTCGAGAAAACGCGGATACATCAGATGCGGTGTGATGGGCATATACCCGCTGATATAGGCGAATCTTGAGTAATGGCGTGCGTTCTGAATGTTCTCCTGTACGCTACCCGCAAACGGAGAACAGACGAAAACCATGGGGCGGTCAGTGCGCCCCAGAAGCAGGACACGAGGTCGCCCAGATGATCCTATTGCTAGTTCCGAATTCAACTCGCTTGACATTTCATACCGAATTCCTTTCTCACAAATCAGCGGGGAGCGGTTGCCCGCTCCCCATTTCCGTAGTTAATTTTGCTCAACAATCTCGCCCATTACCGGATCGAATGGCGTCGGCACCTCGACGAACTCGTCTAGATCGACGGAGTACCCACCGACATGTTTCGCGTACTCCTTCACCTGCGCCGCGAGGCTCGACACCGCCGTGAGCTCCGCTTCCGTCAATGGACGCTCAGCGGTGAATTGTGCCTGCGAATACGCGATACCTCCCGTGTTCACCGCTTTCTTGAGCGAGAAACGGGTAACCACGGCAAGCGATTTCTTGCCGCGGCTCAAGAGGCGCTGGATATATCGCGTGAATTCCTTGAGCGAGCCGGTCGGCAGCGAAAGCAACACCGGGAATACCTCGCCCTCGCGCAGGATATAGATGCGGCGGCGATTCTTGCACGCCTTACCGCCACCCTCACCCGAGCCAAACTGGTTGTAGCGGCATTTCGCGCAAGCGCCGCCGGGATCACCTTCACCGGTTACGCCATCGAAGCTGCCGCAATCCGGCGGTTCGTTGCCACCCGCGTATTTGTCC
>JBDKRF010000091.1:0-3102 GCA_039683525.1 Clostridiaceae bacterium | reverse complement strand
TCGACATGCCGTACATCTTCTTTCAGCCGGATTCCGGCGCGGCAACGCTTGCAAGAAGCTGGCTTGAAGCGGGCGGCACGCACCACGAAACGGTGGTCTATGGCGAACACCGCGCGCGCATCCGCTTGTTTGCGCAACTGCTGGGTATTGAGTATCTGGAACTGTAATTCTGAATAAACTATCCGCGCACTCTTAGCATCCTAGAAAATCCGGAGGTAACAACTGTGTTTCTAAACTTTTCGCGTTCGCTGGCGGATCTTGCCGGGGAAGACTATATCAACTACGTCTGCGCGGCAAGCGCGGCGCTGACGGGCGAGAGCGAGGCGGCGTTGCGCCTCATGGCGCACGAGCAAGTTGAGTTCTGTCCGTCCGCATTTTTTGCGCGGCAGGAAGCGCTGATTTCACGCACGGGCGAACAGATTGCGCCCGCGATGAATTCCGTCGAGAGTGGCGCACCGAGTGACTCCTACCGCGCGGCGCAGCATAACGCGCAGTCCCCGCTTGCGGGCTACGGTGCTTATCGCGTCGGCGAAGACGGGCGGCTCTATTTTGCCGCAAAGAGCGAGCATTACCATATTCCGCTGGGACACGCTTTCCCCGGCTATCGCCTGTTGGATATTGCAAAGCGCCTCGGCATCCCGAACGCCACGCACAACAACACGCGCGGCTACCTGACCCGCTCTACCGAGCGGCGGCTGATTGCGGGCGCAAACGGCGTCTCGCCGGACAGCGCGCAGATGAGCGAAATCCTCACCTCGCGCGAGTCAGGCGTACTCAACCGCGTGATCAATCTCGAGACGGGTTCGCTCGCGGTCGAGGCTGCGATCAAGATGATGCTCGCGCGGTTTTATTCCATCGACGGGGCAAAAGCGCCGTGCGAAGGAAAGATTCCCGTGTTTCTCGTCATGGCGGACAACGCGGGCGGCATCACGGCGGGCTATCATGGTACGACAGTGATCGCGCAGACGCTCCGCGGGCTCTGGCCTGCGTTTGGCAAAAAAGCGGAGGAGAGCGGGCTCTATCGCGTGGTCGGTGTTCCGATCAATGATCCCGCTGGGTTTGAGGCGGCCATTCGCCGCTGGAACGAACCGCCGTATCAGACCGCGGGATTTTTGCACGAAATCATCATGATGAACTACGGCGGCATCCGCCTGGATGAGTCCTTTTTGCAGCAGGCGTATCGCCTCTGCCGCGAGACGGGAACCCCGACGCTGTGCGACGAGATTCAGTCCTGCGCGTGGTACGATGGATTCTTCCTCTTCCGCAAATACGGCATCCGGCCGGATTTCGTCTCGGTCGGCAAGGGATTTCCCGGCGGCAACTATGCCGCAAGCCGCGTAATCTTCTCCGGCGCGTTTGATAGCCTCAGTCAATTCGGCGCGCTGGTCACCAATGGTCAGGAGGAACTTGCGAGCCTTGCTTACCTCATCACGATGGAGTTCATCGCCGAAAACGGCGCGGAGATCGAGCGCGTTGGCAAAGTGTATCACAACGAGATGATCGCCCTCGCGGCTCAGCACAAAAAGCAGATTACTGAGGCGGAAGGCGACGCGCATATGAGCGCATTGAGCTTTGTCAGCGTGCCGGACGCTGTGGAGTTCTGCAAACGCATGCAGCTCGTTTATGGCGTGGACATCAGCGCGCAGACGTATAAGCCGAACTGCCCGCCGGTCGCGTTGACGAAACTGCCGATCATCACGACGGAGACGATGGCGCTTTCGCTCGTGAACAAGATGGATCGGTGTCTTTTAAGTATGGAGGAAGAAACGAATGCCTGATCAAACGGTCAACTTCGGCGTCATCGGCTGCGGGCTGATGGGCCGTGAATTTGCGAGCGCATCGCTTCGCTGGCTGCACCTGCTTGGCGATTTACCGCGCCCGGTCATCCTCGCGGCCTGCGACACAAACCAGAGCAATCTAGACTGGTTCCGCCGCGATCCCGATACGAAATACTTTTACAACGACTATCAGGAGATGCTGAAAAACCCGGAGATTGAGGCGGTCTACGCCGCGGTGCCGCACCACCTGCACGCAAAGGTCTATGGTGACGTGATCCGTGCGGGCAAGCACCTCATCGGCGAAAAACCATTTGGGCTGGATCTGGAGGCGTTTCATGAGATCGAGCGCGCGATGGCGGAGCACCCGGAGGTGCTCGTACGCTGCTCCAGCGAGTTTCCGTTTTATCCCGCTGTGCAGAAGATGGTAGAATGGTATAAAAGCGGTGCGTTTGGTCAGATCATCGAGGCGAAGTTTGCCATCAAGCACTCTTCCGACATGGACTTAAAAAAGCCCATCAACTGGAAGCGGACGCTTTCCGCCAACGGCGAATACGGCTGCATGGGCGACCTCGGCATCCACACGCAGCACCTGCCGTTCCGCCTCGGGATTCGTCCCGTGCGCGTCTCGGCGCAGCTGGCGAACATCGCGAAAATGCGTCCGGACAGAGACGGAAACTTCGTGCCATGCGAAACCTGGGACAACGCGATCCTGCTCTGCGATGGCGTCGATGAGGCAGGAGACGAATTTCCCCTAACGTTTGAGATGAAGCGCATGGCGCCCGGTTGTACCAACACGGTGGAATACGAAATCTACGGTATGAACCTCTCGGCGAAGTTCAGCTCCGACGACCCGAACGCGATTCATTTTACGAAGAACGACGGGCAGGAGCAGGCATGGAGCAGGCTTGTGGTCGGCAGCAAGCCCTCGTTTGCAACCATTACGGGCAGCATCTTCGAGTTTGGCTTCTCCGACTCGCTGCTGCAGATGTTCGCGGCGTTCGTCTCCGAGATGCGCGGACTGCCTTGCCCGTTTGCCTGTTTTAAGCCGGAGGAAGCGCAGCTAAGCCACCGCGTGCTCACGGCGGCGCTGCTTTCGCAGAAGGAAAAGCGCGGAGTTGCCGTTTCGGAGATCGGCTAAAACCGTAATCAACGTAATAACAAGGAGTGACGCAGATGGAACAACAATTTCACCACGGGCTGACCGCGCGGGAAGCCGAGCGCCGCATCCTCTATACGCCGGATGTGCGCCCGGGATTCGTGGCGTGGACGACGTGCTTTCCCTATGGCGACGGGCGGATTGGCTTGTCGTTTAAAGAGACCGTGC
>JBDKRF010000090.1:0-24659 GCA_039683525.1 Clostridiaceae bacterium | reverse complement strand
GTCAGCTACAGCGTCTTTGGCAAGGTCTATGAGCAGGCGCAGCAGCAGGCGGGCGGCGCGGGGTATGACCCCAATGCGCAGGGCGGCTCCGATTCGAACGGACAAAGCAAGGACGATGTCGTAGACGCGGATTACGAAGTCGTAGACGACAACAAGCAGTAATCAGCGAACGCGAGAAAAACAAAAAAAATAGCAGGGAGGCGCAACAAATGCTTGCGCCTCCTTGTCGGAATCTAAACGAAGAAATCGATTGGAAACGGGAAGGCGATTGTACACAGGCGCTTTCTGACAGAGAGGTGACGGGCGTTGGCAGATAAACGCGATTATTACGAAATACTGGGTGTGAGTAAGACCGCAACGGAAAGCGAAATCAAAAGTGCGTTCCGTAAAAAAGCGAAGGAGTGCCACCCCGACTTGCATCAGGGCGATAAAGCCAAGGAAGCACAGTTTAAAGAACTCAACGAGGCAGCGGAGATTCTCTCTGATGCCGATAAGCGCGCCAAATATGACCAGTTTGGGCACGCGGCCTTCGATCCCAGCATGGGCGGGCAGGACCCGTTCGGTGGCGCAGGGTTCGGCGGTTTCGGCGACTTTGGCGATATCTTAGGGCAGATGTTTGGCGGCGGGTTCGGCGGTTTTGGCGGCGGGCAGACGCGCAACGGCCCGATTCCGGGCGACGACCTACGCTACAACCTGACGATCTCGTTTGAGGAAGCGGCGTTTGGCGTGGAGAAAGAGATCACCATCCCGCGCGAAGAGGCCTGCGAAACCTGCCATGGTTCGGGCGCAAAGCCCGGCACTGAGCCCGTGACCTGCAAAACCTGCAACGGCACTGGGCAGGTGCGCACCCAGCAGAGCACCATTCTCGGCTCTTTTACATCCACACGTCCCTGCTCGGCCTGCAAAGGCACCGGCAAGGTGATTGCAGACCCTTGCGCAGACTGCCACGGGTCAGGTCGCGTTCGCAAGAACCTGAAAAAGGCGGTCAAGATTCCGGCGGGCATCGACAACGGCCAGAGCCTCTGCCTGCGCGGCATGGGCAGCGCCGGGCATAGAGGCGGGCCAAACGGAGACTTGTATGTGACCATCAATATGAGATCGCATAAACAGTTCGTGAGAAAGGGATTTGATCTCTATCTACAAATGCCGATTTCCTACACCATGGCGGCGCTGGGCGGAAGCCTCACGGTACCGACGCTGAAGGAAAGCGTCAAGTATCAGATTCCAGCCGGAACGCAGACAGGATCTACCTATCGGCTTCGCGAACAGGGCATTCAACGGCTCAACGCCAGCGGCAAAGGCGATCTGCTCGTCACTGTCAACGTAGAGGTGCCCAAGCACCTGACGGACGAACAGAAGAAGCTTCTGGAGCAGTTTGCCGAAACACTTGGCGAAAACGGCGAAGGACGATCGAGCAAGAAGAAACGGTTTTAATCCGTTTTACGCCATCAAATCATTCAATCATAAAAGCGACAAACGCGAAAAAAACAGCCTCCCGGATGCATGTTCGGGAGGCTGTTTGTTGATGTTGGGAAGGTAGACAGTGTTACTCGACCAATTTGGGTGCGATTAGCTCTGGCTGATGTTTTTTTCGGTAGGTTAGTACAAGCTGCATGGCAAGCGAAACCGCACCGCTGAGAATCAGAATGAAGTAGAAGCTGGCAACGCGGCTGAGCAGCATTGCGGGGACGATGAGCGCGCTTTGAAACAGTACTCGGAAGAGCTGGACAAAACCACTCTCGCTCGCGCCGGCCGAACCCGGAATCGGCAGAAAACATACCGCGAGGTAGAGCACCGACTGCAGCGCGATAAAATCGATCATGCCAAACGCCGTGAGGTGGAACGCGCGGTAGATAAAATATGGAATCACAAACTGGGACCCGAGCAGCAGTATATAGGAGAACATCTCGCCAAACAGCAGCCACTTGTGCGCCTTGAAGACCTCCGCGCCTTTTTGATAGAGCACGATCTGTTCGGAAACGCGCTTCTCAATCCGCTCAGGATGCTTCACGATGCGGAGTTTGGTCAATAGTGAAATCACCTTGTGGACGATGCGCCCGGCGAAGTTCTTGGAAAACATCGCAAAGAGCAGGAACAGGATGAGACCAATGTTAATCAGCGACCCCAGAATAAACAGCCAGAGGAACGCACCGAGGTTTTCGAGGATCAGTCCCGCGCGAAACGGAAACAGCACGGTCGGAATCAATAGTACGACGAGCTGATGCGCTGCGTTGACCAACAGAAGTGCAAGTGAAGCAAACGAAACCTCTACGCCGTAAGCCAGCATATAGTAGAGCTGCATCGGCTGACCGGCTACGCCAGCGGGGGTCACCGCAGTATAGTATTGGCCGATGTAGCCAAAGCCGATGTTACGCAGCAGCGAGATCGGTTTACCGTAAAGCACCCGCAACGCCAAATGCAGCGCGACGCCAAACATCAGCGAGGCAAAGACCGCTGCTCCCAGCGCTGCGAGCAACCATAGCGGATCGGACGACTGTACAGCAGACCAGAATTGAGTGAGCGACGTGTCGCGGAAGATGATATAGAGGGTAACCGCAATCAACACCAGCATGAGTAGCGTGCTGATGAGGCGTAGCTTTTTGCTGCTCCTCTTGTTTTCCCCGTTCGGGGCAGCGGCTGCGCCGTTCGGCGCTGTTTGTTGTGTTATAGTATCCATCAACGAAATCATACTAAAAAGTAGAAAAGATTGCCACAATTCATTTGCTTGAAACGTGAACTTATGATGAAGCGTTGTAAAACTCTTTTGAAAATTTAGACTAACGATCTAATTGTTTGCGATTGAAACGAATGAACCATCAGAAAACGATAGATACTTACTCCAATGTATGCGCGAGAATTTCCGCCTGCGCTTTTCTGGTCAGGCTGGAGAAAATCGTTTCGTATCCATTGAGCAGCATGGCGCGTGCCACGTCGTCTGGAACATCGCTGTCTAGAAAGAGCGAGCTCCAATGCGTTTTATCCGTATAATAGCCGGGGATGATGTCGCCGGGATACTGCGCGCGCAGTATCTCGGAAAAGGCGGGTTCAAGCTTGACGGTCAGTAGCGGCCTTCCATCCTTGTACTCGCCAAGCATCACGAAAATCTTTCCGCCAACGCGGTAGACCGTAGCGTTCCAGGAGGGTTTAAACTCATCCTCCACGGCCCGCATCTGAAGGCATGCATCGCTGATCCAGTCTCTCATTACCTTCTCCCTCAATCAAGATTCGATTTCAAAGAATGCCGTGTGTCCCATTGCGTCCGAAATTTGCGCAATCGGGGATTGGATATCGCCGATTGGCAGGGACAACGGAAGCTTTGGCCGACAGTCGGTTGAAACCGGGGTGAATACGCCGTCCCGCATCGTACCCGCCGCCGCATAGACCAGCGGGTAGACGGGGGAGAACGACGCCTGCTCGATTTGAAGCATGCGCTTGCCGCGCTGGGTTACGATTTGAGACGTGATCTGCGCTGGCGTCTCGTCCAGCGGATACCGCAGGATCAGCGCGTTTTCCCCCTCGAGAAGGGAATGCGCGCTCGCGGCCTTGAGCTGGCGCGCGCGGAGTGTGTAGAGAGAGATGGGCGACGCGTCCACGGCAAGAAACCGTCTGCCGAGCTTGCTTGCGGCTGCTGCCGTTGTACCGCTGCCGGAAAACAGATCGCAGACCAGATCGCCCGGACGGGAGGAGGCGAGAATCACGCGGTTGAGCAATGCTTCCGGCTTTTGCGTGGCGTAGCCCACGCGCTCGCTGTCCTTTTGCTGGAGATGCTCGATATCGTCCCAAACGTCGCTCGGAAACACGGGTGTGTCTTCGTAATAGGTGTAGATTTTTCCTGCCGAGCGAATGGTGAAGCAAATGCGGCCGTCTTCGTCGATGAAGCGCCGCATATGGTTGCGCTTTTCAGGCCCGCGTGGGCGACCGACCGCGGAGATGTCAAATAACACCTTAGCGCTCTTGCGGTAAAAGAGAATCGTGTCGTGCTTGCGCGGATAGTATCGCGTCGCTCTGCCGCCTGACTTATAGCACCAGACGATTTCGTTCATGAAATTTTGCTCGCCAAAGATCTCATCCAGCATCAGGCGAAGCTTCGCGCTCATACGATAGTCGATGTGCAGATACAGCGAGCCGGTTTCACTCAGGAGCTCCCGCGCGCCGGACAAGACGGTTCGCATCCAGTCGAGATAGGCGGACTCTTCCATCGTGTCCGCATAAATCGGCAGGCTGAGCCGCGCATGACCGCTGCCAACCTTGCTGTGGAATACGTCGCCCGTACCAAACGGCGGATCGAGGTAGATCACCTGCACTCGATTTCGATATGATGCGAGCAGATCCTTGAGCGCATCTTCTGTGCGCGCGAGGATAAACTCGCCCGGACCGCCGTTTGCGTGTTGCTCCGTTGTGCAAAAAACGCGCATATTGGATGACCTCCCGCTGTCAGTTGGAGTGAAAAAAGAAAAAGCGGGAGTCCGGCTGCTATTCGTTCAGCCGATTTCCCGCTGCGATTGCAACATGCTCTTCCATTTGCTGTTTTGCCGCGAGGGCATCCTTTTGCTCGATGGCCTGAAAGATACTCAGGTGCTCTGCCAGCGAATTTGGCGCGCGGTCGGGCAAGGTCAGCGAGCTTTGGCGCGCTTTGCGAATATTGTGATGCAGCGATGCCAAGATATGCCGGATCGTGCGGCTGCCGCTGGCTTCATAAATCAGTTCGTGAAACCGCGTGTCCAGCGCAACGAGATGCGCGATGTCGTTTTTCGCGGTATAGAACTCCATGAGCTCCACCACCTCGCGCAGCTCCTTGAGCTGCTCTTCGGTCACGCGCTGCGCCGCCCAATAGGCAGCCTGACCTTCGAGCAGATGACGGATGGTCGAAACATCCTGCAAATCCTCATTGGTGAAACCTTTGACGACCACGCCGCGGTTGGGATGCGAGGAGACAAGGTCTTCCAGTTCCAGCTGCTTGAGCGCCTCCCGCACGGGGGTGCGGCTCACGCCAAGTTCCTCGGCAATCTTCATTTCAATCAGGCAATCGCCGGTTTGATAGCGGCCTTCGGCAATCCCGTCTCGTAAAAAGCGATACACTTTCTCCGATAACGAGCCATAGTCTTTATTCTCATAGATTCCGTTCATGAATTCTCTCTTTCGCGGCACGATGTTGTGCGCGGTTACGATAGAAAAGAGGAACTGTCGCTCTCAATTCCTTCCTTCAGTGTAGCGGGTTTGGACGGAAAATACAAGCGCTTGTATACAAATATACAGCGAAACAATCGGCTTTTTCCGCGGGGAAGAACGTAATGCTCCAAATGTGGCAGGGATACCCGTTCTCAGAGAAAAAAAGATTGCCTTCCCGTGAATAAATGCGTATACTTGCTAGGCGCGCAAACAAGTTTTATGCGCGCGATTACAGGCGAAAATGCCGCTGCTTGGATGATTGCAGCCCTGTTTTTCCTATAATGTTGCAAATGCCATCAATAAGCCGCAAAGCGTTCACGCGTGGGTAACAAGGCGGATGCTTTGCATATTTACATCCCATCCGGCATGCGATATAATTTTTGGTAATCAAGAATGGAGGTGTGCATATGTCTGAAGAAAAGAAGGCCAGCACCGAAGTTTCCAAAACCGAGGTCTCCAAAGTCGAAGCGGAGGGCGGTCGTATCCTGTTTGCGAATGAAGTTGTTGCTACCATCGCTTCTCTTGCGGTTTCTGATGTTGAAGGTGTTTCCGCACTCAGTGGCGGAATGGTAGAGGGCATTACCGAAATGCTCGGCAAAAAGAGCTTAACAAAAGGCATCAAAGTCGAGGTCGGCCAGGAAGAAGCCGCCGTAGACGTATCCGTCAGCATTCGCTACGGTTACAAGATCAAGGAAGTCTGCGAGAAGATCCAGACCGCGGTCAAGAGCGCGATCGAGACCATGACGGGTCTTCGCGTCGTCGAAGTCAACGTGTTTGTGCAGAGCGTCGTGTTTGAAGCCGCAGATCAGGGCAGCACCCGCGTCGCCAAACGCAAAGAGAAGGCGAAAGAAAAAGAAGCGGTGCCTGTCATCGCGGAAGCCGTCGAACCGGAGCCGCCGCGCGTCAAGTAACGCGGGATATTCGTTTGACCGTAGACGGGCGGATGCGCTTCCGCCCGTTTTGCAGGATACATGATTCATAAAAGCGTAACGGTTTGTTTACCGCCATATGATGATTCCATGGCGGACGAAAAGGGGTTTTACAGCTTATGAAACTCAAAGTGTTCGATCGCATTTTGCTGGGCATACTGCTCATCGCTGCAATTCTCGTTTCCTTTGTGCTCTTCGGCATTGCGGCAAACCTGATCAAAGTTGATCAGGTGAACTGGTTTGTTTCCCTGTTCTACATGGAGCAACAGAACGCGCTGATCCTTGCCGGAAGCGGTCTTGTACTGCTGCTGATCAGCATCAAGCTTCTCTTTGCAGGCAAGAGCAAGAAGGCAGAGGCGCGCCCCGCCTCCGCACTCATGAAGCAGACGGAGTTTGGCGGCACCTACATCTCACTCGAAGCAATCGACAGCATGGTGCAAAAGCATTGCCGCGCAGTTTCGCGCGTGAAGGATGTCCACACGACGCTGCAATCGACCGAAACCGGAATCACCGTTGGTATTCGCCTTTGCGTGTTGCCGGATACGGATGTGGTCACGCTCTCAAGCGAGCTGCAGAAGTCGCTGAAGGAAAACATCGAAGCTTTGACTGGAATCACGGTCAATGAGATCGGCGTTCTGGTTGAGAGCGCAGCGCCCGTTGCGACGACAACAGCAGTCTCGCGCGTAGAATGAGGCACAAACGATGAACGCGTTTTTAGAGTTTGTGAAGAACCACAAATTTACTGTGCTGTTTGTTGCGTTGGGTTTGGTGTTGGCGATTCTGTTCTTCACCATCGGGTTCTGGCGCACGCTGCTGCTTCTTGTGATCCTTGCGCTCTGCTTCCTGATCGGCTATCTGCTCGATCAAGGCGGACCGGACGGTATCAAGGAGTTTTTCAACAAGTTATTTTCGAAGAAATAAATTATAGATAGACTGGAATTCGATCGACCATGAGCAGAACGACCGCGCGCGAAGTCGCAATGATGATGCACTTTTCCAATCTGTTGGGCGGAGAGGATACCCCCGAACGCGTTTGCGAGAAAGCTGAGCTTCTCGGTACGCTGGATGAGGACGACCTTCTCTACGTCAACCAGATGTTGGAAGGCGTAGCCGCACATACCGAACAGATCGACGAATTCGTCAGCCGCTACTCCAAGGACTGGATGATCGACCGTATCGCGCGGGTGGATTTGAGCATTCTGCGTGTGGCGATTTACGAGATGCTGTATCGCAAGGAAGATGTGCCGACCGGTGCCGCGATCAATGAGGCGGTGGAGCTCGCGAAACGCTACGGCGGAGAGCGCTCCTACGCATTTGTCAACGGCATTCTCGGAAGCGTTGCCAAGGAGCTCGTCTCACCATGAGCGGGTTGTATCTGGGCGTCGATACCAGCAACTACACGACGTCCGTATCTTGTGTTTCAAACGAAGGCATCGTTTTCGAGCGGAGAACGATGCTTTCTGTCCCATTAGGGGATCGTGGTTTGCGGCAAAGCGACGCGGTCTTTCAGCATGTGCGGAATTTACCACTGCTCGTCAGCGCGATGCTGGGTGAAATCGATCGCACGCGCGTATCCGCCGTCGGTGTCAGCGCGAAACCCACGGGAGCGGACGAATCGTACATGCCCGTGTTCCTCGCGGGCAAGCTCGCGGCGACGTCGATTGCGTCCTCGCTCGGCGTGCCGCTCTATGAACCTACGCATCAGGCGGGGCATGTGCGCGCCGCGCTCTTCGGACAAGAGCCGCGCTTTGACAAGCCGGAATTTGTCGCCATGCACCTTTCTGGCGGGACGACCGATCTCTTGCTCGTACATCAGGAAGACGGCATCATCGGCTCGATCGAGCGTATCGGCGGCTGCGAGGATTTGCATGCGGGACAGTTTGTCGACCGCGTCGGTGTCCGGCTGGGACTGCCGTTTCCCAGCGGCGTCTCGCTGGAGGCGCTCGCAAGAGCGGCGCAGGATCGCTCGCTTAAGCTGCCCGCCAGCGTGAAGGCGCTCAACTGCTCGTTCTCCGGTCAGGAGAGCCAGTGCCAGCGGCTGATCGACGGCGGTGCGGCAAACGAAACGGTCGCATATGCAGTCTATGACTGCCTTGCGCGGACATTTGCAAAGCTGCTAAAAAATGTGTTTGCCGAGACAGGCTGCAAGACGGCGCTGCTCTCCGGTGGCGTCTCCGGAAGCTTACTGCTGCGGGAACTGTTGCAACAACGACTGAACACGGAGATTTATTACGCGCAAAGCGGGCTTTCTTCGGACAACGCGGTCGGAACCGCGCTGCTTGCGCGAGATTTGCATCAAAGACAAATGCTTTGACGTCGCCGCAAGAGGCAAGGGAGGTGAGCGAGATGGAGCAGGCACTGACGCCTGTATTTCGCGTGAGCGAACTCAACGAATATGTTTCGCTCGTGCTCTCCAACGATCCGAACCTTTGCGACCTCAAGGTCAGGGGTGAGATCAGCGGATTTAAGCGGCATTCGTCCGGGCACCTATACTTTTCGCTTAAGGACGAAGACGCGCTCGTGCGTTGCGTGATGTTTCGCCAGCAGGCGATGCGCCTTACCTTCCAACCGCAGGACGGCATGCAGGTGCTGCTCTACGGCAAAGCCTCGCTCTATGAGAAGGACGGTTCGTTTCAGCTCTATGCCAACTACCTGAAAAAGAGTGGAGAAGGCGAGCTGTATCTGCGCTTTCTCGCGCTGAAGAAGGAGCTGGAAGCGCGCGGCTGGTTTGACGAGTCGCGAAAGCGCCCGATTCCGTTTTTACCGCGCCGGGTCGGCGTGGTAACCAGCGGTACCGGCGCCGCCGTGCAGGATATTCTCAACGTCATTCAGCGGAGGTTTCCGACGATGCCGGTCGTACTCGCGAGCGTTCGCGTGCAGGGTACTGGCGCCGCGGAAGAGATCGCCAAAGCCATACGCCAGATGAATAAGAAAAACGCAGCGGATATTCTGATCGTCGGCCGCGGTGGCGGCAGCATGGAAGACCTCTGGTCGTTCAACGAAACCGTCGTTGCGGAAGCAATTTTTGAGAGCAAAATCCCCGTCATCAGCGCGGTCGGGCACGAGACGGACTTCACGATTGCGGATTTTGTCGCGGATCTACGTGCGCCAACGCCGTCCGCGGCGGCGGAGCTCGCCGTACCGGAGATGGACGCGTGTTATGAGGCCGTGCGCCTGCAGCGGGAGAGATTACTGCGCGCGCTGAACGCGAAGATGGAGCGCATGCGCGCAAACGTGAAACTCTTTGCCTCGGCAAAGGCGTTTCGATTACTCGAAAACCGGCTCATGAGCGAACGGCAGTCGCTTGACAACACCCGTGAGCTTGCGTTTCGTAGCGCAAGAGAGCGCATCGCAAGCGCGAGAGCGGAGCTCAACCGTGTGCTGACGCAGCTTCGCGCGCTGGACCCTTCTGCGGTTCTGGAACGCGGTTATGCGATCTTGACTGATGAAAACGGGCGCGCACTCAGCGGAGTAGCCGCCATGCGCGCGGGGGATACCATCGCGATTCGCATGCACGACGGCGCGGCGGACGCACACATTGACCGCGTACGCAAACCAAGCGAAAGCGGACGAACGGAGGGATAAGTGTATGGAAGAATCTTTGCGCTTTGAAGAAGCCATGCAGAGACTTTCGGATATCGTAATCAAGCTCGAGGGCACACAAGGCTCTCTGGACGAGATGATTCAACTCTATGAGGAAGGCATGACGCTCGTGAAAACGTGTGAACATCAGCTGGACACATATGAGGCGACCATCACGCGCCTCAACGACTCGGCGGAGGGTAAGAGCGATGCTGAGTGAACGGCTGACGCAATACTCCGATTTAACAGAGCAAAAGCTCGGCGAACTCTTGAATGAGAGCGGTCACGCACCGATCTTGCAGGAGAGCATGGCCTACAGTGTATTTTCCGGCGGCAAACGCATTCGCCCCGCGCTGTGTATGGCGGCCTCGGAGCTCTGCGGCGGCACGCCGGAGGACGCGTTATTTGCCGCGTGCGCGCTCGAGATGATTCACACCTACTCACTGATTCACGACGATTTGCCCGCGATGGACAACGACGATATGCGCAGAGGCAAACCCAGCAATCATAAGGCATTCGGCGAGGCAAACGCGATCCTCGCGGGAGACGGACTCCTTTCTCTTGCGTTTTATGCGGTTTCGCAGAGCCACAATCTGGACGCGCTGGACGCGATCGCCAAAGGCGCTTTTGAGATGGTGATGGGGCAGAGTCTGGACGTCAACAGCGGTGGAGACGAGTCTCTGCTGCGCAAGCTTCAGGATTACAAGACCGGCGCGCTCTTTCGCGCGGCGGTTGGCGCGGGTGCGGCCTGCGCTGGTGCCAACATAAGTCAGCGTGAAGCCTTGACTCGCTTTGCGGATGCATACGGAATGCTGTTTCAAATTACTGACGACATTCTGGATTTTGAAGGAGTTGAATCCGTACTCGGCAAGAGCGTAGGAAAGGACGCGGAGGAAAATAAAACCACGTTCGTGACCATCTACGGACTTGATCAGGCCAAAGAATTCGCCAAGCAGTATGCGCACGAAGCACGCGAGGCAGTTCTGCAAGCGGGCGGGGACGCTACGTTTTTTACAGAGTTGATCAGCTATACGCTGACAAGAAAGTCGTAACCCGGAACAAAACCAAACCAAACGGAGAAGATAAAACGAAATGGATCGGTATCCAGTGCTCGATAAAGTGAACTCACTTGAAGACTTCAAGAATTTAAAAGATGGCGAACTGCCCGTGCTTGCGGCGCAGATGCGCCAGTATATGATCGAGAACATCGCGCGCTGCGGCGGGCATCTGGCCTCCAGCCTTGGTGCTGTTGAGCTGACCATCGCCATGCATCGCGCGTTTAACAGCCCGGTGGATAAGATTGTGTTCGACGTTGGGCATCAGGCGTATGCGCACAAGATTATCACAGGGCGCAGAGAGGCGTTCTGCACGCTCCGGCAGGAGAATGGGCTCTCCGGCTTTCCAAAGCGGGAGGAGAGCGTTCACGACCACTTCAACACGGGGCATGCCTCCACAGCGATCTCCGCGGCACTCGGCATCGCGCGCGCAAAGAAGCTACTTGGCGAACCCGGCTTTGCGGTGGCGCTGGTAGGCGACGGAGCACTCACGGGCGGTATGGCGTTTGAAGGACTCAACGACGCGGGTCAGGCGGATGTTCCGCTGATCGTGATCCTCAATGACAACGAGATGTCTATTTCGACCAATGTCGGTGCGCTGCATCATATGCTGGTCAACATGCGATCCAGCGAATGGTATGTTCGCTTCAAGCGGAGGTTGGTTCGCTCGCTCGATACCGGCCTCATTGGACGCTGGCTTTCACGCCACATGGAGAATTTCAAAAACCGAATCAAGAGCTTTTTGATGCCGAAGCGGTTGTTTGAGGATATGGGCTTCCTCTATCTTGGTCCGATCGACGGTCACGATATCGGCGAATTAACGCGGATGTTTCGCCGCGCAAAAGAGCTTCAAGTGCCGGTTTTGGTACATTGCGTGACACAAAAGGGCAAGGGCTACGCGTTTTCGGAGCGGAATCCTGAGAAGTTTCACGGCGTCGCTCCGTTTTCCATCGATACCGGAAACATTGAAAACGCGCTCAAGAAAAGCAACTCCAGCGTGTTTGGGGATGCGATGATCGCGCTCGCGCAAAAGGACCCGAACATCGTCGCAATCTCGGCTGCGATGCCGATCGGTACCGGGCTAAGCGAGTTTGCGGGACGGTTTTCCAACCGATTTTTTGACGTTGGCATCGCGGAGGAACACGCGCTAACGATGGCGGCGGGGATGGCCTCCAGCGGGGTGAAACCCGTGGTCGCCATCTATTCTACGTTTTTACAGCGCGGCTATGATCAGATTTTACACGATATCTGCCTGCAAAAGCTGCCGGTCGTGCTGGCTGTGGATCGCGCCGGGCTTGTCGGCGACGATGGCGAGACGCATCAGGGCGTCTACGACATGGCGTTTTTATCCACGATGCCGAACATGACGATTTATTCACCTGCGACGCAGCAGGAGCTTGTGCACATGCTGGAACTCGCGATTTCACGCGGCGAACCCGCAGCGGTGCGCTATCCGCGCGGGAGCCTGATGCAGGCTGTGTCTCCGCAGCCGGTTGAAAAAGGCGTTTGGGAGATACTAGAGCCCATCGCGGAAAAGACCGTCATTGCGACGGGCGCAATGGTCGCCGTGGCGATCCCTGTTTGCCGAAAACTCGGCGTGGGGCTCGTCAACGCGAGAACCGTTCAACCGATGGATGAAACCATGCTGGAGCAGATCAAGCACACGGCGAAAAAGGTCGTGGTCATGGAGGAGGGCGTGGATTGCCTCGGCCTTCACGTGACAGCCGCGCTTTCGCCGGTTTCCGTCGCGCGGATGTGTGTGCCGAACGATCCCGTTTCGCAAGCCTGTGTCAATCACCAGCGGCAGTTCTGCGGGTTGACCGCTGAAGCGTTGATGGAGCAATTAGCGGAGGACGACGCATGAAGACACGCCTTGATGTCGCGCTGTTTGAACGCGGGCTTGCCAAGAGCCGCGAAGAGGCGCATGCGCTCGTGCTCGCGGGTCAGGTCTATCTGAGCGAAGTCAAGGCTGAAAAAGCGGGACAGTTCGTCACGGAAGAAACGCAGATCGTCGTGCGAGGCGACACCTGCCCTTATGTCAGCCGCGGCGGATACAAGCTGCAAAAGGCGATAGAGACGTTTCCCATCGTGCTGGATGGCTGCGTCTGCGCGGATATCGGCGCCTCCACAGGCGGATTTACAGACTGCATGCTGCAGCACGGAGCCGTGAAGGTCTATGCCATCGACGTTGGCTACGGTCAGCTGGATTGGAAGCTCAGAAGCGATGATCGCGTCGCGGTACTGGAGCGCACGAATGCGCGGTTTATGGAACCCGCGTGGTTTGAAAAAGCGCTGGACTTCGCCTCGATCGATGTTTCCTTCATTTCGCTCGATAAGATTCTTCCGCCGCTCTATCCTTGCCTGAAGGAAAACGGGCAGGTCGTCGCACTCATCAAACCCCAGTTTGAGGCGGGCAAAAACAAGGTAGGCAAGCACGGCGTCGTTTCGGAGCAGACAACGCATGTCGAGGTGATCGACCGCGTGCTCGGCGTAGCGAGAGAGGCCGGTTTTTGTGTAAGAGGGCTATCATATTCACCGATTCGCGGGCCGAAAGGGAATATCGAGTTTCTCGTTTTTTTAGAAAAATGCATACAACATGATCACGACGTCACCGAAATCGACCATAACATAGCCGTTTCGGTGGTACAGGATGCACACAACACGTGTATATAAAGCATACATATTCACATTCTCTCTTGTATTTTTATAAATGAGGCCGTATAATATGGGCATATTAACTTTTTTGGAGCGAAAACGATGAAAATCGGCTTTGCGGGCAATCTGGAAAAGGAAGGCATTGCCGAATTTCGCGTCCGCTTAATGGAGCAGGCATCCGTACTGGGCGAGGAAACCGTAGCGCTGGACAGCATTGCCGCGCTGATTACGGAGCAACCCACCCCGGATCTGCTGGTCGTGATCGGCGGAGACGGAACACTGCTTCGCTTTGCATCCGTTGCAGCACAAAAGGATATTCCTCTGCTTGGCGTCAACCTCGGACGCATCGGTTTTTTAAGCGAAATTGCGGTGGATGAGTTCTCAGATGCGATTGAGAAGATTCAACGCAGCGAGTACCGGATCGAAGAGCGCATGACGCTGCTTTGCAGCATCAACGGAACGCCTTTTGCGAGCTGTCTTAACGACGTGCTCATCTCCAAACAGTCTTTCTCCGGCACGATTCAAGTCGATATGTTCTGCGATGGCCAGGAGGTCGGTTCGGTCTTTTCGGATGGAATCATCGCCTCAACCCCGACGGGCAGCACAGCGTATAATCTTTCCGCAGGTGGCCCGGTGGTTACGCAGGACCTCGACAGCATCATCGTTACCACGGTTTGCTCGCATACGCTGCACATTCGCCCGATCGTGAGTTCGCCGGATGCAATCTGGACGTTTCATGTCAACGGCGAAGGGTTTGTCGCCGGAGACGGCATCAAGCTCAGCCGCGTGAACCCCAACGACTGCATCAGCGTGACCCGATCCAACCGCCGCGTGCGATTCATTCGCTTTCAGGAACAGAACGTTTTCGACCTCATCCGACAGAAGCTTACGTAAAGCGCCGATAGAACGCGCCTGAAACAACAAGAACAATCTCGACAAACGTAGGGAACAAGTCTATTTACGATTTCTTGCTGGAAACAACTGTCAAACACAAGCTTCGTAACACAACAGAAAACCGGATCAACACCACTGGCAAGTCAGATGAATGCACCGAACTTATATTTCATTTGTAATGAGGATTCAAACATGAAAGCAAAACGGCATGACATGATTTCCAAACTCATCGCATCAGAAAACGTCGAGACGCAGGAAGAGCTCGCCGGTAAACTGCGCGATCATGGGTTTTCCGTCACGCAGGCAACCGTGTCGCGTGACATCAAGGAACTGCGCCTGATCAAGGTGCTCACGCCGGAAGGCCGCTATCGCTATGCGACGGTGGAAAAGGCTGAGGCAGACTTGCAGGAGCGCTTTATCCGCATGTTCAGCAACTGCGTTCTGTCGGTGACCAGCGCCGGCAACATGATTGTCATCAAGACCATCGCGGGCAGCGCAAACGCCGCGGCGGAAGCGGTCGATACGCTCAAGTGGCCGGATATTCTGGGTTCAATCGCGGGCGACAACACGATCTTTATCGCGGTTCGGGACGCAAAGAGCGTTGGTGACATCATCAAGAAATTTCAGAAGATGCTGAAATAAGCAGACGCTGAAATAATCGCTTTCTTTTATAAGCGCTAGGGTCGTTTTCGGTGGCCGCCATTTGGCAGGCCCTTGGAGCGAGCGCAAACGAGAGAGCGTTTTACCAAGAACGGAAGATGCTCGAAACAGGAGGGCGTCATTTTTGCTGAAGCAATTATCCATTCGTAATATCGCTTTAATTGATCAACAGGTGATTGAGTTCTTCGATGGGTTTTCCGTGCTGACGGGCGAAACCGGGGCTGGAAAATCCATTATTATTGAAGCGCTCAATTTTGTTTTGGGCGAACGCGCAAGCCGCGAACTCGTCAAATCCGGCGAGGAGAAGGCGAGTGTGGAAGCGACATTCCGGCTCAAGCAGGACGAACCGGTGATGGACGTGCTGTCCGAGCAGGGAGTCGACTGTGAGGAAGGCGAACTGACGCTGTATCGCGAGTTTTCGCTGAGCGGAAAAAACGTTTGCCGCGCAAACGGCACGCTGATCAACGCAAGCGCGCTCAAGCTCATCGGCGACGCGCTGGTGGATATTCACGGACAGCATGCGCACCAATCGCTGCTGGACGAGAAGAAGCACATTCTGCTGCTGGATCGCTTTGCGGGTAAAGAAGCACTGGAAGCAAAAGCGCGGGTTGCGCAGGCATATCAAAAGGCTTCTGAAGCGAGACGGCTTCTCTCCGCCGCGCAGTTTAACGAACAGGAGCGCATCCGCAGAATCGACCTGTTGACCTACCAGATACAGGAAATCGACGCGGCAACGCTGACCGATGGCGAAGAGGAACAACTCGAAGAGCAGCGGGGGCTTTTACAAAACGCACAGGCCGTCATGGAAGGCTTGGAGGGCGCAAACGCGGCGCTCAGCGGAGACGAGGCGGAAAACGGTGGGGCGCTCGCTTCCTTCAGCATTGCGTTGCATATGCTCGACAGCATCGCACGGTTGCGTGCGGATTATCATCAACTCTCCGAAAAGCTGCACGCGCTGTATTATGATCTACAGGACGCGAGCTACACGCTGCGCGACTACAAGGCGGACTTCTCCTTTGAGCCGGGGATGTTGGACGAAATCGAAACCCGACTGGAACTGATTTCCACCCTCAAGCGAAAATACGGAGCGAATATCGCGCAGATCCTCGCCTATCGTCAAAAGAGTGCCGAGGAACTCGACCTCATTGATAACGCGGAGGAGCGCAGGGAACAGCTTGCAAAAGAGTATGACGCAGCGAAAGCGGAATACGATTTGGAGAGCGCGGCTCTCTCGGAAATGCGCAAAGCGGCTTCGGAACGCCTCAGTGCGCGTTTGTTGCCGGAACTTAGTGACCTCGGTATGCCGCATGCTGCGTTTTCCGCACGGTTCGAAACGCTCTCCGGCGAAATTCCTTCCGCAAGCGGCATTGACGACGTCGAATTTTTACTCTCCACCAACCGCGGGGAACCGGTCAAGCCGCTGAGCAAGGTGGCATCCGGCGGCGAGCTCTCGCGCATCATGCTCTCGTTTAAGAGTGTTCTTGCGGATCTCGACGGCATCCCGACGATGGTGTTTGACGAAATCGACAGCGGCATCAGCGGGCAGATCGGCACCGCGGTTGCGGTGAAGATGCGCCAGATTGCGAAGAATCATCAGGTGTTGTGCATTACGCATTTACCGCAGATTGCAGCATATGCAAACCATCAATATCTGGTCTATAAAGAAGAGACGGGTGAACACACGCGCTCGAATGCGATAAAACTAACAGACGAACAGCGCGCGCGGGAAATCGCCCGCATCATGGGCAGCAATGGCGCGGACCCGGTTGCACTGGAGCACGCAAGGCAGCTCATTGTTGCCGCGGAAGAGGCTGTTCGCCGTATTTTTTAGCACAAGTTTCGAGTAAATTGTTGTATGTCAACCGCGGGAGCCGGAATGAAGAAGAACCTGTTGATCGCAAGCAACAATGTCGTGGACGCGAAGGGAATCGAGACAGCCTTTCAAAACCAGGAAGGCATTCGCCTGCTAACGAGCGTGTTTACAGGCCGCGATGCGATCGATACCATCTTTGCGCGGGATGTTGATATCTTAATCCTCGACCTGTTTTTACACGATCTGGACGGCATTTGCGTGCTGGACTTCATCGGAAAACTCAGCGAGGATCGAAGGCCGCTGGTATTTGTGACTACGGCGCTTGCGGATGATCGACTGCTGCAAATCATCAAAGACCGCGTGATCTATTGCTTCACCAAACCGCTGAAGTATGACCTGATCCAGCTGCGTGTACTGGAGTTCTTACGCCTCTATGAGCGCGAAACCGAGAAGGCAGACGAGATGGTGGACATTCTCGAGAGCCAGATCGCAGCCGGCATTCGCGCCATCGGCGTGCCAGCGCACCTCAAAGGCTATTACTACCTGCGCGATGCGATTCGCATCTACGCCATGAGTGAATCCCCGGTCGACCTAAGCATTACCAACGACATCTACCCGACGGTTGCAAAGATCTACAACACCCGCCCGCCGCTGGTGGAGCACGCAATGCGAAACGCAATCGAAATCGCCTGGACGCGCGGCAACACGGATACGATTCGGGAGTATTTCGGCTATACGATGCAGGACTACAAAGGCAAGCCAAGCAATCTCGAGTTCGTCGCCATGATGGCACAGCGGGCGCTGACCTATCTGAAACGATGATCGCTTTCTTCTAACCGCGCAGGCCGCGCGGTTTTTGTTTTTCCCGAAATCATGAATGAAATTCAACATCGCGCAACGCCAGAGCGTGATCGAATCACTCTGGTTCATTGACGCGAGTTCAAAATCAGACTAAACTAGATATAGATGAACAGATTTCATCGAAACCAATCGAAACAAGAGAATCAGTAGACTATACTTAGTAATTGAAACCAACCAGAACAGGAAATACAACAGATTATACTTTATATCAGTGGGGTAGAAACATGGAGACAAACAAATTAGATCATAAGCGCGCAATCGTCATTGTGCTGGACAGCGTCGGCATCGGAGAGCAGCCGGATGCCGCGGAATTTGGCGACGTTGGCTCCCATACGCTCGGCAACATCCGCAAAGTGCGCGGCAAACTCGACATGCCAAACATGACTGCGCTGGGACTCGCCGCCATCGAAAACAGCAGGCTCGATTCCCTTGGCCTCACGCCGAAGGGTGCATATGGCCGTCTAGCGGAATTGACGAAGGCGAAGGACACCACCTGCGGACACTGGGAGATGGCGGGTCTCCCGCTCAAGCAGGCGTTTAAAACGTATCCCAACGGATTTCCGGAGTCGTTTTTGCGCGAGTTTGAGGCAAAGATCGGACGCGGCACCATCGGCAACGAGGTCGCCAGCGGAACCGAGATCATCTCACGCCTCGGCGACGAGCACGTCAAGACCGGCAAACCCATCGTCTACACGTCCGCGGACAGCGTATTCCAGATTGCGGCGCACGAAGGCGTGATTCCGCTTGCCGAGCAGTATCGCATCTGCGAAATCGCGCGCGAGATGCTCAACGATGATAACTTCCTCGTCGGTCGCGTGATCGCGCGCCCGTTTGAGGGCACTAGCGGCGCATATAAACGCACCGAAAACCGCAAGGATTATGCGGTGGAACCGTTTACCGATACGGTGCTGGATGCACTGGTCAAACGCGGCAAGGACGTTGTCGGCGTCGGCAAGATTGAGGATATCTTCTGCCACAGAGGCGTCAGCATCGTCGACCACACGAAGAATAACCACACCGGCATCGACGCCACCGTGCGCTTTCTGGAAGAAGGCACAGGTGACTTCATCTTCACCAATCTAGTCGATTTTGACATGCTCTATGGTCACCGTAACGATGTGGAAGGGTATGCCGCTGCACTGGAGGCGTTTGACGCAGCACTGCCGCGCATTCTGGATGCAATGTGCGAAAACGACATCCTCATGATCACCGCAGATCACGGATGCGACCCCACCACGCCGAGCACGGATCATTCGCGCGAGTATATTCCTCTCGTGGTCGCCGGCAAACACGTGAAAGCCAACGTCAATCTCGGCACGAGAAAGACGTTTGCGGACATCGGTGCTACCGTTTTGGACTACCTGACCGGCGAAAAATGGAACGTCGGCACCTCGTTCCTTGGCGACATCTACGAGGCATAACGCATGAATGAAGTCATAGAACGCGCAGTTGAAATCCTTGCCCCGCTTTGCGGAGATCATTGCAAGATCGGTCTAATCCTTGGCTCCGGCCTTGGCGGATATGCGGAGAAGATTGAGAACAAACGCTTTGTGAGCTATGGCGACCTGCCGGGCTTTCCCCAGTCCCGCGTGGAAGGGCACAAAGGCCGGTTCGTCATCGGTGAACTCTTCGGCAAAACCGTAATCTGCATGCAGGGCAGGTTCCATTATTACGAGGGCTATCCGCAGTCTCAGATTGCGTTGGCCGTTCGCGTGATGAAACGGCTCGGCGTTGAGAAGCTATTGCTTACCAACGCAGCGGGCGGCGTGAATCTCGCGTTTCAGCCGGGAGACCTGATGCTGATCTCCGATCACATCAACTTCTCCGGCTCACATCCGCTGATCGGGCCGAACGACGAAGACTTTGGCCCGCGTTTTCCCGATCAATCCAACGTATACGACCGCGACCTGCGCGAAAAGGTTCGGGCGGCTGCGCAGGATATCGGCGTTTCCCTGCAGGAGGGCGTCTATATGATGTTCTCCGGACCTTCGTTTGAGTCTCCTGCCGAGATTGTGCTTGCCCGGACGGTTGGCGCTTCCGCGGTCGGTATGTCCACTGTGCCGGAGGCGATTGTCGCCGCGCACTGCGGCATTCAGTCGATCGGCATCTCGCTGATTACCAATATGGCGGCGGGTATTCTGGATCAAAAACTCACGCATGAAGAGGTACAGGAGACGGCGGCCATCGCCTCGGAGAAATTCTCCAAACTGGTGGATCAGATCGTAAATACAGTTTTCTAGGTTGCTTACAAAAACGCCCGCGCGTCTACTACGCGGGCGTTTTTGATCGGAAGAAATTGCAAGAAATTGTGGTTGTATTGCGTCGCATTTCTACCGGCAGGTGAAACTTATCCGAATCGCTTGCACAGGTTGGCAAAAAGGGCTTATAATGAGAAAAAGCACAAGGAGGGCCACGGCTTTGATTGGAGTCATCTTCGGCGAAAAGGGCACAGGAAAGACCAAGCAGATTCTCGAAATGGCAAACAAGTCTGTCCTGACGGCAAAAGGGAACACGATCTTCATTGACGACGACACGAGTTACATCTACGACCTCTCCAGACAAGCTCGCTTCATCAACGCATCGGAATACGGCATTGCAACCCCGAAAATGCTTTATGGATTCCTTTGCGGTCTTGCAGCGAGTGATTTTGATTTAGAGACCATCTATATCGATGGACTTCTAAGCATCATCGGCCACGAACTGGACAATCTTGAGGGACTCTTTGACGACCTGAAGAAATTCTCCGTGAAGAACAACCTCAGCGTAATTATGAGCATAACCGGCAGCAAGGAAACAGTTCCCGCTTACATGAAGGAATATCTGCTGTAAAAGTCAAACGGAGCCGCTTTCGTTCTACAAAGCGGAGGATTCGTTTTTTACACGTCTGTCCTTTCTACCACGGCGGCACGATGCTGCGATTTTATAAAACAGTATGACAAACCAGTAAAGGAACTCGAAACACCTATGCGTTACCTGAGCACGCGAGGCGGTGATCCCGCATCCGCTGCGGAAGCGATTGTGCGCGGCATCAGCCCCTCCGGCGGACTGTATGTACCCGAATCGTATCCCACAATTGAATGGAACAACGGCGTGCGCGGCGGCTATTTGGCAACCGCGCACCGCGTCATGCAGGCATATCTGCCAGATACGGATTCTGCGGAACTCACGCGCATGATTGCGGCGGCATACAAGAGCTTTGACCACGCGGATGTGACCCCGCTGGTTAAGCTCGATGACCGCGAGCATGTGCTGGAGCTTTGGCACGGTCCGACCATGGCGTTTAAGGACGTGGCTCTCCAGATGCTGCCGCACCTGATGCGCAGTTCGCTCAGGCAAACGGGCGAAACCAAGCAGGTCTATATCCTCGTCGCCACATCCGGCGATACTGGTAAGGCCGCGCTGGAAGGTTTCCGCGATGTCGAAGGCACCCGCGTGCTGGTGTTTTATCCCTATGGCGGCGTGAGTGAAGCGCAGCGCCTCCAGATGGTCACGCAGGAAGGCAAAAATGTCGATGTCTGTGCCGTGCACGGCAACTTTGACGATGCACAGACGGGCGTCAAGCAAATCTTCGCCTCCCGCGAGATCGCATCTGCGCTCGAAGAAAAAGGAGTGCGGCTCTCCAGCGCGAACTCGATCAACTTCGGCAGGCTTCTGCCGCAGATCGTTTATTATTTCACGAGCTATGAAACGCTGGTTGCGCGCGGAGACATCCAGCCGGGCGAGAAGGTTAACTTCTGCGTCCCGACCGGCAACTTCGGCGATATCCTCGCGGGTGAATACGCGCGCAGGATGGGTCTTCCGGTCAACAAGCTCATCTGTGCCTCGAACCGCAATAACGTATTGACGGACTTCTTCGAGAGCGGCGTCTATGACGACAACCGCCCGTTCTATCAGAGCATGAGCTGCTCGATCGACATCCTGATCTCCTCCAATCTCGAGCGCCTGCTCTTCGAGCTCGCGAATCGCGACGACGCGCTGGTGCGCGAGTGGATGAAGGGGCTCAAGGAAAAGGGCATGTATGCCTTGCCGCAGAGCGCTCTGGACGAACTCAAGCAAACGTTCTCCGCGGGCTGGTGCACGGAAGAGGACACGCTTGCCACCATCAAACGCATCTTTGACGAGACAGGCTATCTCATGGATCCGCATACCGCGGTTGCGCAGTGCGTCTATGAGCGCTATCTGGAAAAGACGGGGGACAAGACCAAAACAGTTCTGCTCTCCACCGCGAATCCGTATAAATTCGCCAGCGATGTACTCGGCGCGTTTGAACCCGCAGGCACGGACGATTTTGTCAACGCGGATCGCCTCAAAGTGATTACTAGCGCGCCCATCCCCAAGGGAATGAGCGAACTGCTTGGCAAGCCCGAACGGCACCTTGATGTTTGCGATCTTGGTGACATGCCAAAGCGCGTTCTTGACCCAATCCTCAAGTAATCGAGGCAGTAGCTTTATCAAATTCAATGCCTGCTAAACAGGCGAAAAGCAGAAAGAAGAGATCATTTACGAACGAAAAACGCCCTGATTTCTCAACGATATCAATCATCATCAGCTTTGTTGTCATCGTAGCCCTTTCGGTATCGCTCATGTTTGTGTTGGGCAACCGCAAGACTGCGGATGCGCTGGATTCCTCTGCGCTGCAAGAGCTCGCGGACACGATCGATTCGCAGTATTATTTCTACGAAGACAAGAAGCTCGACAACGATAAACTCCTCGATGCTGCGATGCGCGGCATGGTCTCCAAGCTCGATGATCCGTATGCGCAGTATTTTACGGAGGAGGAGTATCAAAAACTGCTCTCCGACAACTCTGGCGATTATGTTGGTATCGGTATCAGCATTCAGGCTCCAGATGACACGGGCGCGAAGGTCATCAACGTCTATAACGGAGCTCCGGCAGACATTGCCGGCATCCAAAAAGGCGACATCATCACGCAGGTAAACGGAAAAGATACCGCGGGCAAGAGCCTCGATGAAGTGATCACGTTCTTCTCCCAGGACATCACCGTACCGGATGAAATCACATACCTTCGCGACGGCGTGGCGACGTCCGTTTCCGTGCTGCGGGCGGAGGTGCATATTGTTCGCGTTACGTCTTCCGTTCTTATCGGAAATATCGGATACGTTCACATCTCGGAGTTTAACGGCAGCGTTGCAACCGATTTTACAAGCGCCGTTGACGCGCTGCAGCAGCAGGGGATTAACAAACTGATCATAGACCTGCGGGATAATCCCGGCGGCGGGTTGACCGAGGTGCTCAACGTTGCCTATCAGCTGATACCCAAGGAAAAGGTTATCGTAAGCATCCGCTCGAAAAGCGGCGATGAGGATGTTTATAAGTCTCAGGGAGACAAGCAGTATTCCATGCGCATCGTCGTGCTGGTCAACGGAGACTCCGCCTCGGCGAGCGAACTACTCACCGGCGCCCTCAAGGACTACGGACTGGCGACCATCGTCGGAACGCAGACGTTCGGCAAGGGAATCGTGCAGAGCTATTTTCACCTGAACAACAACAAAGGCTGGGTCAAGATGACCACGGACGCGTATTATACGCCGAGCGGCGTATGCATCCACGGGGTCGGCATTACGCCGGATATCGTCGTCGACTTGCCGGAAGAACTCAAGGATACGTCGGTCGACTTATTAGATCCCGCGAAGGACACGCAATTGCAAGCTGCAATCAAGGTGTTTGCGCAGCAGGCACAGACGCCGACGACCACAAACCGCTGATCAAACAATACAATTTCAAGGAGAAAACATCATGTACCGCATTCGCGATATTTCCCTCGCGCCGCAGGGCGAACAAAAGATTGAATGGGTTCGCCGCAATATGCCGATTTTAAACGGCATTCGCGACTCGTTTGAGAAAGATAAACCATTTGCGGGACTAAAAATTGCGCTTTCAATCCACCTGGAGGCGAAAACCGCCTATCTTTGCCGCGTACTCGCGGCGGGCGGAGCGGAGATGTATGTCACCGGCAGCAACCCGCTTTCCACGCAGGATGATATCGTCGCGGCGCTTGCTGCGGGAGGCATCAACGTGTTTGCACTGCACGGCTGCACAAAAGAAGAATACAACGAGTGCATCGAGAGCGTTCTTATGGCCGAGCCGGATATCATCATAGATGACGGCGGCGATCTGGTGCACACGATTCACACGAAGTTTCCGCAGCTGATTGAGCGAATTCTCGGCGGATGCGAAGAGACCACGACGGGCATCGTTCGCCTCGTTGCGATGGAAAAAGCAAAAGAGCTGCGCTTTCCAATGTTCGCGGTCAACAACGCGGACTGCAAGCACCTCTTCGATAACCGCTACGGCACGGGACAAAGCGTATTTGACAGCATCGACCACACGACCAATCTCGTGATCGCGGGTAAAACCGTCGTCGTCGCGGGCTACGGCTGGTGCGGTAAGGGTGTTGCGATGCGCGCAAAAGGTCTCGGCGCTGCCGTCATCGTAACCGAAGTCGATCCCATCAAGGCAATCGAGGCCGTCATGGATGGCTTTGCCGTGATGCCGATGATCGATGCGGCGAAACTCGGCGACGTGTTTGTCACCGTGACGGGAGATATCAAGGTCATCGACGAGCCGGAATTCCTGGTCATGAAGGATGGCGCAATTTTGACGAACGCAGGCCACTTTGACGTGGAGGTCAACGTACACCGTCTTGCGGAGATCGCGATCGACAGTAAAGAGATGCGCAAAAATATCGTTGGCTTTGAGCTGCCGAACGGTCGCTGGCTCAACGTGATTGGCGAAGGGCGCCTGGTCAACCTCGCAGCGGGCGACGGGCATCCGGCCGAGATTATGGACATGAGCTTCGGCATTCAGGCGCTCTGTGCGCGCTACGTGGCGGATCACCGCGGGCAACTGGAGCCGAAACTTTACGCAGTTCCACAGGAGATCGACCGTGAAGTGGCGATGCGAAAGCTTACGGCGCTCGGTGTCTCGATCGATCGCCTGACAAGCGAACAGGAAGCGTATCTGGCGAGCTGGAACGTCTGATTCAGCCATTTACAGCGCGAAATTCGTGGTTTACAAGGC
>JBDKRF010000089.1:0-2057 GCA_039683525.1 Clostridiaceae bacterium | reverse complement strand
CGAAGGCTTCGTCCGCGCATTTTGCCGGGCGCGAAGCAACGGTACGCTGCCGGAGGATGCGGCTCTATACATCGTATGCAGCGCATCGGATGAAATGATCGACTCCCTGAAGCAGGAAACGCGCGCGAGCGGTTGCCACTTTGGCAAGGATGTGATCGTGACCAACTTTATTCCGGATGAGGAAATGCTGACGCTCCTTTCCACCGCGCGCGCCAGCGTGTTCCCATCTCTTTATGAAGGGCTGGGACTGCCGATTCTGGAAAGCTATGTTGCAGGAACTCCCTGCTGGGCATCCGGCGTGTCCGCTACCCGCGAGTTCGTTCCCGCGGAGTGCAGCTTTGATCCGTTTGATCAGGCATCCATGGTGAACGCCATCGAGCGGATTTATGCGGACGACGCGATCTGCGCGCGCTCCCTGGCGTTTGGCAGGAAGCTGATCCAAACGGTCAACTGGGATACCGCCGCGGAAAAAATGCTGAAAAAGCTTCAGGAACTGACGCAATCGCGCGCGTGATGAAGCGCGCGACCACGACTCCATCGGCAGGATCGACCTGTTTTCGCCGGAGTCGAGCGCGCGAAATATGACATGTTTGGCGCAACGATTGTATTTGGATGACTTTTTTACTATAATTTTTTCATGCGTATGCTTCGGCGCGCATCGTCGCGCCGTTTCGCATCACCCCGTTTGCTTTCCTTTGTAAACAATGATCGGAGTTACCATGAAAAAACGATTCCTCTTCGGCATGTTGGCCGCAACTTTCCTCACCACCTCGCTGTTTGGCTGCACACAGCCAAAAGAGAGCCTGGACGCAGCGACCGCGACCCCCGTACTCACCGCGACCCCGCAGCCAACCGAGGTGCCAACGCCGGAACCAACCCCGACGCCGGAACCGACGCCAACGGTGATCACCATCGGCGCAATCGGGGACATCATGATGATGGCGGCGCAGGTCAACGGCGCCTTTAACGCGGAGACGGGCACCTATGATTTCTCGCGCAGTTTTGTCGGCGTTGCGGATCAGTTCCGCTCGGTCGACCTCATGTGCGGCAACTTCGAGTGCACACTCGCCGGTGAAGAGGCAGGCTATTCGCTCAAGAAACAGGAAGACGAGCGCGTGGATACGTTCAACGCGCCGGATTCCATCATCGATACCCTCAAGGACATCGGATTTGACTTCTTAAGCACCGGCAACAACCATGCGCTGGATCGCCAGATGCCGGGTTTGCTGCGCACGCTGGACATACTGGATCAAAAGGGCATCTACCACACCGGTAGCGCCCGCTCTAACGAAGAACGCGATACCCCGCTGATCATCGACGTGAAGGGGATCAAGATCGGTTTCATCGCGCCGACCGAGATCATCAACAAACACGAGCGCTACATGACCGATGAAGAAGCGCAATACGCTGTTACGCGGCTGTATTTGCAGCAGGACCGGCTCGTTTCCGAGATCAAGGCGCTGCGCGCTGCGGGTGCGGACTTCATCGTTGCCTACCCGCACTGGGACAAGGAGCACAAGAGTGCCGCAAACTCCCGCACGCGGGAAGCAGCAAAGCTCCTTCTCGAGTCCGGCGTGGACGTCATCCTCGGTTCCCATCCGCACGTGGTGCAGGATATTGAGTATATGACCGTCGATCGGGACGGAAAGCCGTACACCGGATTGGTCGTGTATTCGATGGGCAACTTCATCTCCAATATGTCCTACAAAGACAGTGTCGATCCGCTCAGATACGGGCTGTATGTGCAGCTCACGGTGGAAAAAGGGCTCGACGGCGCGACCGCGCTCAAGAGCGCGGAGTATATGCCGCTCTACTGCTTCTATCGCTCAATCGACAACATCTACCTGCATCAGGTCGTCCCGGCGCTTACGGACCCGTCGCAGATCCACTCCTATTCCGAATTGAGCGAGAAGGATCTGCAGCAAACGCAGACCGCACGCGAGCATGTTATCGACGTCTGCACGACCGCCATCCCTGTGATGGACGACGCGAACTGGGTCAAGTAACCGCATCAGGATCGCAACACAAAGCCCGCGGCAACGAAATTGCCGCGGGCT
>JBDKRF010000088.1:0-16757 GCA_039683525.1 Clostridiaceae bacterium | reverse complement strand
GAAGAGAAGATCTTCTTGGAAAGCCGGATCATCTCCTGCTCCATTGCGTCCGGTATCTCCGCGGGGCAGCGATAGGTGACGTAGGACTGATACTCCTGCTTAACGGTGTAGTTATATACGTTGTATCCCTCGATCGGGGATTTGTGATAGACGATCTCCATCGGCGGGAAGACGCGGAGGTTTTCGCCGTTACCCAGCAGGCCAACGGTAAACTCGCGACCGGAGATAAACTCCTCGGCGAGCACAGCACCGCCGTAGAGCTCGAAATTGCGACGAACGAGCGACTTGAGCTCCTTGCTCGACTCGGCAATGCAAACGTCCGCAATGCCCTTGCTGGAGCCCTCCGCGTTCGGCTTGACGATCACGGGGAACTTTAGCCCCGCCGTGCGGATGGATTCTCCCGGCGAATAGAGATGGTAGCGCGGCGTCGGAATTTGATAGGTTGAAAGGATACGCTTGGTCAGCGCTTTGTCCAGAGAGAGGCAAAGCGTGGTTTCGTCCGAACCGGTAAATGGTATCGTAAAAAGGTTCAGCAATGCGGGCACCTGCGCTTCGCGTCCACGCCCGCCGCGTCCCTCGGCAATATTGAAAACAAGATCCGGCTTTTCCTGCAGTAATCGCTGCGGCAGCGACTCGTCTGCTTCGAGCAGTACGGTATGATGCCCGAGTTTGCGGATGGCGGACTCGATAGCGAGCACGGTATCCATGCTGTCATACTCTGCCTGCGCATCCGGCGCATTTTCCGGGGAAGATTCGGCGTGCTTCAAATTATATGTCACGCCGATTTTCGTTCGCCCGAGAGGCACATCTTCGGATGATTTCTCCACTTGTAACCACTTCACTTTCGACATAAAAAATCGCAAACATAGATGCCTGCACGCACGTTTTAACTCTTGCGCGCGCGTTTGTCAACAGCATAAATGTGACGTTTTTCTATATAATTTCGAGAGCTCCATTTGTCGTCAGTTTCTACTTACTAATATATGCAAATTGGAATAGCGCGAGAAATTTTACAAGGGAAGGCCGATTTTTTCACATAAAAATGCGCCCGGATGACGGGCGCAAAATAGTTGAAACGAGGTTGTCAGTCGATCGCGGGGAAGGAGACGGTAACCGTGGTTCCAATACCGAGCTTACTTTGCAGTTGCACCGTCGCATGCATCGTTTCTGCCGAATGCTTGACGATGGAGAGCCCGAGTCCCGTGCCGCCGATTTGTTTGTTTCTGCTGCGGTCTACCCGATAAAAACGTTCGAAGACCCGAGAGAGATGCTCCTCCGGTATGCCGATGCCGGTGTCGGAGACACTCAGCTCCACGCGGGAATCGACGCGCTTGAGCGTGACGCCAACGCTTCCGTTGGAGGTGTTGTACTTGATCGCGTTATCGACGAGGTTTTGAACGACCTCTTCCAGCACCTTCGGAATACCGCGCACATTTGCCGGAGCGCAATGCAAGTTCAGCGAAACGCCAGCCTTCTCAGCCTGCGGTAGCAAGCGCTGGCAAACGTCTTCGCAAACAGCCTTGAGATCCACGCTGACCATCTCTGGCAGGGACGTTTTTTCATCCAACTGGGAGAGGCGAATGATGTCTTCAATAAGCGACATGAGCTGTGCAGCCTCCGCGTAGATTTTTCCGGCAAAACGACGCGTGTCTTCCTGCTTTGCCACGCCATCACGCATGATTTCGGCGTACCCCAGAATCGAGGTCAACGGCGTCTTCAGCTCATGGGACACGTTTGCCGAGAACTCACGGCGCATTTGCTCCGCGGCAACGCGATCGGAAATATCGAGGATCAGGACGACGGTGCCCGCGGGAGACTGCTGATCCGTCACCTGGCTTGCCAGAACCTGATAGGTGCTGGCGCCGCGAATCAGGGTTGCCTGACCGGAGCCTTCGGTCTTTGCCTGCTCCAGAGCCTGCTGGAGCGCAACGCTTCTGTTGAGCATCAATACATGCGCGCCGACAACATTCTTCGATTCCACGCCAAAGATGCGTGCGGCACTGCCGTTGATGGCGAGCATGCGTTCGCTGGTGTCGAGCAGAATGAAACCCTCGCGCATGTTCTCGGTGACCGCCGTAAACTCACGCTGCTTTTCGGAAAGTGCCGACATACGGTTGATGATCTCACGGCGCTGGTGCTCCATGTTGGTCAGCAGTGGCGCAAGCTCATCGTAGGTAGCGTTGCCAAGCGGGTCATCCAGATCAAGCGCGTTGATGGGCTGAACGATGGTCTTTGCCGCATAGCGCGCGAAGAATGCGGAGATGACTATGATTGCGAGCAGTACGATAAGCATCGTGGGCATCATTGCGTCTAGCATGCCGAGAACACTTTTCTGGCTGCTGGCGACGCGCAGGACGCGTCCATCCGGCAGCAATCTCGCAAAGTAATAATTCTTGGTGAGCTGCGTTTCCGAGAACCTGCTGCTCATTCCTGAACCCGTGTTCTTTGCGTCGATGAATTCCGGACGGTTGGAGTGATTTTCAAACTTGGAAGCTGATGAAGTGGTATCAAACAATACGGTGCCATCCGATTCAATCAGCGTGACACGCTCTTTGGAAGGCAGGTTCGAAAGGAAGGTTTCTTCGTTTGCCGCGGACTGCAATCCGCTCTGGATGTAGTTGCATTCCGAAGAGAGCTCCGAAAACAGGAGGCTTTCAAAGGATCGGTATTGCGCAAGTAAAATCACACCGCCAAGCAGCAGAGCCGCAATCAGCGAGGATAGAAAGATATTCCAGAAAATGCGTTTTCTCATTTCGTGTGCTCCAGTGTACAACATTTTGCCGGATACGCGCATAGCAAGGGGAGAGGGATTGGATCACGCGCCTTATTCTCCGAAGCGATAGCCAACCCCGCGAACAGTCTCAACAAATCGTCCGCAGCTGCCGAGTTTGGTGCGCAACGTCTGCACATGCACGTCTACGGTTCTCGTGCCGCCTTCATAATCATAACCCCAAACGGTCTCCAGAAGCTGTTCGCGCGTGTAGGCGCGACCCATATTCTCCATCAACCATGCAAGAAGTGAAAACTCCTTGTAGGTTAGATTGATGATTTGGCCGTTTACGGTGACGGTATGCCGCGCGATATCCACGATGAGGTCGCCGTGCGAGAGGCGCTCTGCGCTCGTCTTCATGCCGCTTCTGCGGAGCAGCGCTTTGACGCGCGCCACGAGTTCCGCCATGCCAAATGGCTTTGTGATGTAGTCGTCCGCGCCGAGATCGAGGCCGGAGACCTTGTCAAATTCCGTCGTCTTCGCGGTGATCATCATCACGGGGATCGACGTTGATCCGGCGTTTGCGCGTATTTTCCTGAGTATGGTGAGCCCGTCTTCGCCGGGCAGCATGATGTCTAAAAGAATCATGGAAGGCTTCTCGTCCGCACTTGCCGCAAAGAACGCAGCACCATCCGGAAATCCCTTTGTGGCGAGGCCCGTTTGATTGAGCGTATAGACCACCAGCTCGCGAATGTTCGCGTCGTCTTCCACATAGTAAATCATAATTCGGCACCCTTATGAACGCCGGTGATCGAATATTCCGCCCACTCCGCGATGTTTTGCGCGTGATCGCCGATGCGCTCAAAATACTTCGCAATCATCAGCAGATCGATCGCCTGCTCGCCATTGTCGGGGTCGTGACGGATCAGGTCGATGAGCTCGCCCTTGATGGTATCAAACAAGTCGTCGATCACGTCGTCCATCTCTATGATGTCGCGCGCGAGGGCGAGGTCTTTGTTGATGAACGCATCGATGCTGCCGGAAACCATCTTGATCGAGGCTTCCGCCATCTGCGGCAGATGTTCCAGAGATTTGATATACGGCTTTCCGGCGAGATAGATGACGATGCCGGAGATATCAGAGGCCTGATCACCGATGCGCTCCATATCTGTAATCATCTTGAGCGCTGCAGAGATCAGGCGAAGATCTTTCGCCACGGGTTGCTGCTGTAGCAGCAGTTTCAGGCAGAGGGATTCAATATCTCGCTCTTTTTGGTCGACTTCGCGGTCAAAGGTGATCGCGTGATTGGCGGCCTCTACGTCCTGCTTGATGAGCGCTTCGCTCGCGGACTGTATCGCATGTTCGATCAGCGCGCCCATCTCAAGCAACTCCTGATTTAATAAACGCAGCTGTTCCTCAAATGTGTTTCGCATTAACCGAACCTCCCCGTAATATAATCTTCCGTGCGTTTGTCGCGCGGGATGCTGAATAGCTTTTGCGTGTTTCCATACTCGATGATTTCGCCGAGGAGGAAGAACGCGGTGTTGTCGGAGATACGAGCGGCCTGCTGCATGTTGTGCGTTACAATGATTATAGTATACTTTTCGCGCAACGTCACGCAAAGGTCCTCAATTTTACTGGTGGAAATCGGATCGAGCGCGCTGGTGGGCTCGTCCATGAGAACCACCTCCGGCTCAACTGCGAGTGCGCGCGCAATACAGAGGCGTTGCTGTTGTCCGCCGGAGAGGCCGAGCGCGTCCTTCTTCAGTCGATCCTTCAACTCGTCCCAGATGGCTGCGTTGCGCAGGGACTGCTCCACGACGTCGTCGAGCCTTGCCTTGCCGCGCATACCGTGGGTGCGCGGACCGTAGGCAACGTTGTCATAGACGCTCATCGGGAACGGGTTCGGTTTTTGGAACACCATGCCGACGCGCTTTCTCAGCATCGTCGTGTCCAGGGTACCCTTATAGATATCTTGACCATCGAGCAAAACGCTGCCCGTGATGCGGCAGCCCTCCACGAGGTCATTCATGCGGTTCAGCGTGCGCAACAGTGTGCTTTTGCCGCAACCGCTCGGGCCGATAAACGCGGTGATCTGACGCTCCTGAATCTTCAGTTCGACATCTTTCAGCGCGTGCAGTTGCCCGTAGTACAGGTCGAGATTGGAAATTTCAAACTTGTTCATATCGTGCTTCCTTTAACGAACGTTTTCAGGCAGTTATATTTTTCTCTTGCTCACGCGCTTTGCGACCGAGGCAGAGAGCGCGTTGATACCGACGACGATGACGAGTAACACCACCGCTGTGGCATAGGTCTGGTTGATGTAGAGACCCTCTTGCGAGAGCGCGTACATATGCACGGAGAGGGTTCGCGCGGAGTCCATGATGCCGGAGACGGTGTCCGAGGAGGTACCAGCTGTGTAGAGAAGCGCCGCGGTCTCGCCAACCGTACGACCTACGCCGAGAATCACGCCCGCGAGAATGCCGGGGATTGCATCCGGCAGCACCACGCGGAATACCGTGCGAAGACGGCCTGCACCGAGGCCGAAGCTGCCCTCACGGTAGCTGTCCGGCACGCTCATCAGCGCCTCTTCCGAGGTGCGCAGGATGACCGGCAGAATCATGATCGAGATCGTCAGCGCGCCGGAGAGCATCGAAAATCCGAGCTTGAGCGCGGTGACGAAGAACAGCATGCCAAAGAGGCCGTAAACGATGGAGGGAATGCCCGCAAGCGTCTCTGCGTTCATGCGGATGACGCGAACGAGTTTACTGCCGCGCTTTGCGTATTCCACAAGATAGATCGCGGCAAACACGCCAAGCGGTACCGCGATGAGCAGAGATAGCCCCGTCATAAGAATCGTATTGAGCAGCGCTGGCATGAGGGAGAGGTTCTCGGTCGTATATTTCCACTCAAACAGCTTCCAGGAAAGGTTCGGGACGCCTTTGTAGAGAATATAGCCGACGACAAACAACAGAGCACCGACGGTGATAATCGTCGCCAGATAGACCAATATACGCAGGAGAATAGCTGATATCTTTTGACGTTTCATGCTTTATTCCCCCGTTTTGTGAGTGAAAAGAGAAAATTGATGATCAGAATGAAGACGAAGAGCACGACCGCTGTGGCAATCAGCGCTTCTCGGTGTAAGTCCGCGGAGTAACCCATCTCCATGACGATGTTGGTCGTCAGCGTACGTAAGCCTTTCAGGATTCCCTGCGGCATCCGCGGCTGGTTGCCAGCGACCATGATGACCGCCATGGCTTCGCCAATCGCGCGGCCGACACCGAGGATGACGGCTGCGGTCACCCCGCTCTTTGCCGCGGGTAATACGATGGAGAACACCGAGTGCTCGTGGGTTGCGCCAAGCGCAAGCGCGCCTTCGTAATAAGAGGGGTCAACCGCGTTGAGCGAGCTTTCGGACACCGTGATGACCGTAGGGAGAATCATGATGGCAAGCACGATGCTCGCGGCGAGCATGCTGCCGCGTCCGCCGAGCATGGGCACGATCACCACAAGGCCGAAGAAGCCGTAGACGACGGAGGGAATGCCGGCGAGCAGCTGCACGGCGGGCTTGACGAAACTGACGACTCGCCTGCTGGCAAAGCGGGAGAGGAAGATCGAGGTCATGACGCCGATCGGAACCCCGAGAACCAGAGCGCCCGCTGTGACGTAGATGCTGCCGAGAATCATCGGCAGAATGCCGTAGATATCGTTGCCTGGCTTCCAAACCGTGCCAAAGAGAAACTTGAATACGCCGATTTCTGCGATGGCAGGTACGCCGCTGACCAGAAGAAACACGGTTATCAGCAGAACAGCTAAAATACTAACGCAGGCAGCGGCGAGAAATAAGATTCTCGCCGCGCCTTCGCGTACTTGGTTATTTCGTCCCGCTGCGGTTTCACGCGTGAGGGAGTTTTTGTTGTTCATCCAAGTCGCTCCAAGTCTTTTTTCGTTATTTCACATCTGCCCAGCTAAGGGTTTCGCCGACGTAGATCTGACGGACCTGCTCAGCGGTGAGGCCTGCGATCGGGTTGTTGAGGTTGACGATGACCGCGATGCCGTCCGTCGCGATGACGGTGGAGGCGACGCCTTCCGCGGTCTCGCTGTCCTTGAGGGCGCGGGACGCCATGCCGATGTCGCAGGTGCCGTCGATAGCCATCTTAACGCCGGTGCTGGAGTCGCTCATCTGGATCTCGATCTCAGCGTTGGGGTTGACTGCCATGTAGGCTTCCTTGAGCTTCTCCATGACCGGGGTGACGGAGGAGCTGCCGGCGACGACGACCTTACCGGCGACGCTGCTGCCAGCAAACGCGGGGGCGTTGTCCATCGGGATGTAGTGATTGTCCGAAACCACGGCCTGACCTTCTGCGCTGAGGATGAAGTCGATGAACGCTTTGGCAGCTTCGGAGACTTCAGCCTTGGTGACGATGTTGAACGGACGGGAGATCTTGTAGGAACCGTCTTTCACGTTGGCAACGGTTGCATCCGCGCCGTCGATCTGGAGGGCTTTCACGGTGTCGTTCAGAGAGCCGAGGGAGATGTAGCCGATGGCGGCATCGTTGCCCGAAACGGTCTGGAGGACGACGGAGGTGCTATTGACGATTTCCGCATCCAGCGTGGTGTAGTCAATCTTTTTGCCGTCAGCATCTTTCTGCTCGACGCCAAAGAGTTCGATGAACGCGCCGCGGGTGCCGCTGCCGTCTTCACGGGAGACGACGACGATGTCGGTGGTCAGGGCGGCAGGAGCGGGGGCTTCGGTTGCATCCGCTGCGGGAGCCTGCGTGGCTTCGGTTGCGGGGGCTTCGGTCGCTGAGGGCGCAGCGGTGGTGGCGCAGGCAGCAAGGCCGGCTACCATGGTCAGTGCGATCAGCATCGCAAGCAGTTTCTTCATCATGAATGTTTCTCCTTTTATTTTCTTTCTCATGGCTTAAGGATAAACGAGCAATGTTTGATCAAAATATCAAGCAGATTAAATCCTTGTAAAATCGCAAAATAGGATTATCAAGTGAAAAATGAGGAAATCGGCCTGTTTTGCGGGGTTTGAGCCTGCAAACTTGCATTCGCGGGCACTTTTCGTTATAATACTTCGGTCGGCGCATCCGATCTTTCGCGAAACGGACGATGGAAGCTTGAGTTAGATCAAGCGGATCGGACAAAATCGAGAGCGGATTGTAAAAGCCGAATGAGAGAAAAGAGAACAGCATGCAGACCTGCGACTTTGCCTACGATTTACCCAAAGAATTGATTGCGCAAACACCGATCGCGGATCGATCCTCCTCGCGCCTGCTCGTCTACAACCGCGCGACGAAGACGATCGAAGACCGTGTGTTTTCCGATATTACCCGGTATCTCTCGCCAAAGGATGTGCTCGTGCGCAACAACACACGCGTATTGCCTGCGAGACTCTTTGCGCATCGCGCGGATACGGGCGGCAACATGGAGTTTCTTCTATTAAAGAGAACGGGTGAGAAAACTTGGGAATGCCTCGCAAGACCGGCAAGAAGAGCGGTGGTCGGTCGGGAATATGTGGTCAATGACGAGCTTTCGATTCGAGTGCTTGGAGATACAGAGGCCGACGGAGGCAAAACGATCGAGCTTTTATTCGACGGGATATTCGAAGAGGTGCTGGATCGCGCGGGACAAATGCCGTTGCCGCCGTATATCACGGAGCGGCTCGCTGACAAGAATCGATATCAAACGGTCTATGCCGAGACGAATGGCTCCGCTGCGGCTCCGACCGCGGGATTGCACTTTACCAACGAACTACTCACAACGATTCGCGCGCAGGGGACGGACATCGTCGATGTTCTGCTGCACGTGGGGTTGGGTACGTTCCGGCCTGTTGCGGAAGTAAAAATTGAAGACCACGTGATGCACAAGGAATATTACGAGGTCTCGCCGGATGCTGCGGGCAGGATCAATCACGCGCGGCAAAACGGCGGGCGAGTCTTCGCCGTCGGTACCACGAGCTGCCGCACGCTCGAGAGCGTCACGACCGAAGACGGCATCGTGCAACCAGGCAAGGATTGGACGGGCATCTACATCACGCCCGGCTATCAATTCCGTGCGGTAGACGCGTTGATTACGAATTTTCACCTCCCGGAGTCAACGCTGTTGATGCTCGTTTCCGCGCTGATGGGTCGGGAAGAAGCGCTCCGCTGCTATGAACACGCGATTCAGGAACGCTATCGCTTCTTCAGTTTCGGAGATGCAATGTTAATTTTATAATAGCACGTTTGAATACTATTACAATACTACCGATCTCGGTCACGATTGAGACAGAAAGAACTGAGGGAAGAGCCGGATGGCATACCCGTTTACATTTGAATTGAAACACGTCTGCAAGCAGAGCGGTGCGCGTCATGGCGTGCTGCATACGCCGCATGGAGATATCGAAACGCCGATCTTTATGCCCGTCGGCACGCAGGCGACCGTCAAGGCGATGACCCCGCGCGATCTTGTCGACGTGGGCGCAAACATCATCCTCGGCAACACGTATCATCTCTATCTTCGACCCGGGCATAAGCTCGTGGAAGAGGCAGGCGGCCTGCACAAATTCATGCACTGGGATCGACCGATTTTGACCGACAGCGGCGGATTTCAGGTATTCTCGCTCGCGAAGATCAACGATATCAAGGAAGACGGCGTCATGTTCCGCTCCCATATCGACGGCAGCAAGCACTTCTTCACACCGGAATCGGTTATGGAGGTCGAGCAGTCGTTGGGCGCGGATATCGCGATGTGCTTTGACGAGTGCGCGCCGTATCCTTCCGACCGGACGTATACCATCGCCGCGATGGAACGCACACATCGCTGGGCCGAGCGCTGCAAGGCCGCGCACACGCGCGAGGATCAGGCACTGTTCGGCATCGTGCAGGGCGGCATGTTTGGCGACCTGCGCATCCAGAGCGCAAAGACGATCACGGATATGGATTTCCCCGGCTTCGGCATCGGCGGATTGAGCGTCGGCGAGCCAAAAGAGATCATGTACGAGATGCTCGAGATCATGATGCCCTATATGCCGGAGCATAAGCCGCGCTATCTCATGGGCGTCGGAAGTCCCGATTGTTTGCTGGAAGGCGTACTGCGCGGAATCGACATGTTCGACTGCGTGCTGCAAACCCGTGCGGGCAGAAACGGCATGGCGCTGACGCGACACGGGCGGATGACGCTGAAAAACGCGAAATATGAGCATGATCATACGCCGCTGGAAGAAGGCTGCGACTGCTATTGCTGTCAGAACTTCACACGGGCCTACGTCCGCCATCTCGTCAAAGAGAAGGAGATCCTCGGAGCGCAGCTTCTGACCATGCACAACCTTCGCTTTTCACTGCGGCTCATGGAGGATGTCCGCCGCGCGATTCAGGAAGACCGCTTCGGCGACTTCGCGCGCGAGCTGCTGGAACAGGGCATTTACGACTGACGTTTCCTGTTAGGAACAGGAATGATCAAAAGAGGCGCATCATTTGAAAAGCATCGTCTGCACAACGGAACGTGAAACGGAAGACCTCGGCCGGCGGCTTGTTCGCGCGCTGCCGGTGCCTTCGTTTGTTGCGCTCTATGGCGATCTCGGCGCGGGCAAAACCGCGTTGGTGCGCGGCATGGGTGTGGAGACGGGCACGAGCGAGGTGCGCTCGCCTACGTTTACCATCGTGCATGAATACGAAACCAATCCGCGGCTCATCCATTTTGACGCATATCGCCTCTCGGACGCGGAGGAGCTCTTTTCCATCGGGTATGAGGATTACCTTGCGCAGCATGCGATCGTCGTACTGGAGTGGGCGGAGCGCGTGCCGGAGGCACTGCCACGCGAGCGGTTGGAGATTCATCTGGTTGGCAGCGGAGAGGATGCGCGCGAACTGGAGCTGATCCCGTTCGGCGCGCCATACGAAAGCGTGGTGAACGCGTTATGATGCTGCTTGCGGTCGAGACCACGGCGGCTGTTGCAACTGTTGCCCTGCTTCGGGATGGCGTGCTCATTGCGGAGCGGGAGGCGGACGCAGACAAAAAGCACGCGGAAACGCTGCTGCCGCTGATCGATGATATATTGGAAGAAAACGACGTTACGATCACCGAGATCGACCTATTTGCGGTCGATGTCGGCCCCGGCTCGTTTACGGGCGTTCGCATCGGGGTCAGCCTCGTCAACGCACTTGCGTTTGCAACAGGAAAGAAGATCATCCCGGTAGACTCGCTCGAAACGCTGGCACTCTCAGCCGGAGAGACGAACCATCCCGTCGCCGCGATGATCGACGCGCGAAACGGCAACGCCTACGCCGCGATGTATCAGGCGGGAGTAGCTCTCATCGACCCCTGCGCAATCGAGATTGCAGAGTTTTCGGCGAAGCTTCCGCAGGACGCTTTATTCGTTGGAGACGTGAAGGCGAAAGAAAAAACTTTTCCGCGCGCAAGATTTGTCGCTCTCGCGGCTCTCGAACACGTGGAACGTGCAACAGAAGAGGCCGACCCGGTATACCTTCGCCCGTCACAGGCGGAGCGAACCAAACAGAAATCCAACAGGGAGGCGTGACGATGGCAGAGGAAGTCATTCGTCCAATGGAACGAAAGGACGTCAACCGCGTACACGAAATCGAATGCACGTGCTTCCGCTCACCTTGGTCCAAACTCGCGCTTGCGGGCGAACTACGAAACGAAGTGGCGCATTATCTCGTCATGGAGGCGGACGGCGTCATCTGCGGCTACGGTGGCATGTGGCTATTGTTTGAGGAAGCGCACGTGACCAATATCGCCATTATGCCGGAGTATCGCGGACAGGGACGCGCAAGACGGCTGATGCTCGCCATGATGCGGCACGCGTACAAGCGCGGCGCGGAGAAGATGACGCTTGAGGTGCGCGAAGGTAACACGGTCGCGCAGCACCTCTATGCGAAACTGGATTTTCAGCAAAATGGCTTTCGCCCGGGATACTATTCCGATACGGGTGAGGGCGCATTGATTCTATGGAACGAAGACATACATCAAACGATAAACAGGGAGAAATAAGCACATGAAACCGTATGAACAATGGCAAAAAATGGTCGAGACAGAACGGCAGCAGGCGGAGCATGACGCCTTTTGGAACGAATACTTCGAGAAAGAAACCGAAGCCTACCGCGCGATCCTGACCGAGAACACGGGGAAGATCAACGGCACGCATGCGGAGCTTTCTGATCGCTTCCAGATGAGCGTCGCGGAGTTCGCGGGCTTTATCGACGGCATCAACACAAGCCTTAAGAAGGAAGTCAATTTGGAAAAACTCGACGTCGATACCGCACTCAAGCTTGAGATCGACTTTGAAAAGCTCTACTTCAACATGCACAAAGCCAAGGCAAACTGGCTCTATGCGCTCAAGGAGTGGGAGCCGGTGTTGAGTGAAGAAAAGCGCAAGGATATCGCGAAAGAGTACCGCCAGAGCACGATTTTCGTGCGCGAAGCGAAGGTTGGCAGAAACGATCCGTGCCCCTGCGGCAGCGGCAAAAAGTATAAGTCTTGCTGCGGCAAGAATGCCTGACACGGGCAAATGCCGATAAACGGAACGCGGCGCGGGGGAGAAAAATGAAGGAATCTTTTTGTCAATTTCGGTTGACATAACGTCCCCTCGCCGCGATAATTAATCTTCGGAACTCGCTTCCTGCGCCTGTAGCTCAGCAGGATAGAGCAACGGCCTTCTAAGCCGTAGGTCCCGGGTTCGAATCCCTGCAGGCGCGCCAAGTTGCACGACACCCCGGCGCGTAAAAAGCCAGGGTGTCGGGCAAGTTTCGTTAGGGAATGTGCCGTAAGTAAGCGGCGGTTCCGGTATGGTGGGTATAGCTCAGTTGGCTAGAGTGCCTGGTTGTGGCCCAGGAGGTCGTGGGTTCGAGCCCCACTACTCACCCCATTTTACCGATTCTGCGTACTATGGGGTGTCGCCAAGCGGTAAGGCACCAGACTTTGACTCTGGCACTCGTAGGTTCAAATCCTGCCACCCCAGCCAGTTTTTGATCCGCTAGCTCAGTTGGTAGAGCACCTGACTTTTAATCAGGTTGTCCGGAGTTCGACCCTCCGGCGGATCACCATTTTTTCTTTCGGTCATGATCTTTGTGCGGGTGTGGCGGAATTGGCAGACGCGCCAGATTTAGGTTCTGGTGCCCGAAAGGCGTATGGGTTCAAGTCCCTTCGCCCGCACCAAAACTTACGACCGATTTTCCCGCGGGAGTAGCTCATTTGGTAGAGCGCAGCCTTGCCAAGGCTGAGGTGGCGGGTTCGAGCCCCGTTTCCCGCTCCATTCATAAGCGGACAACAGTATCGCCCGTTTATGAATGGAGATTTTCTTTTTACGGCTCTCCACAACTTCATCCGTATGCAGGTATAGTGTAGCGGAAACACATTAGCCTTCCAAGCTGAGATCACGGGTTCGAGTCCCGTTACCTGCTCCAAAAAACAGACGCGCAAACGTCTGTTTTTGTTTTCTGTTTCGCATATTTCGGCTATGATATCAATGTAGGCAAATGGCTCTGGTATAAGCTCACTTCGCAATCCCGTTCAAGAAATCTCGCGCGCAATCGTGCTATCCTGTTTTCGGGTGGTGAAACATGACGAATCAAGAAGAGAAAATCTGCGCGGTGCGCCGGATGCAGGATTACATCATGGCGCATTATCAGGAGGAAGTTACCCTGCCGGACTTGGCGAAGGCTGCGCTGTATTCGCCATGGCATGCGCTGCGCGCGTTCACCGAGCTGGTGGGGAAGACTCCGTTTGATTATCTGCGCGCGGTGCGGCTATCCGCCGCGGCGAAGAAACTGCGGGACACGAACATGAGCGTGCTGGATATCGCGCTTGAGTCCGCGTTTGGCTCGCATGAGGGGTTCACGAAGGCGTTTTCGCGCGAATTCGCCATCTCCCCGCAGCGATACCGCAAGGAAGCGCCGCCGATTCCGCTGTTCTCCTATTATCCGGTTCGGCTCAAGGGCACCACACCATCACAGGAGAAAGGAAACGAAACAATGGCAAGTACGGTTGTCTTTACGCAGGTAATCGAGCGCCCGGCTCGAAAGCTCATCCTCAAGCGCGGCATCAAGGCGGAGGATTACTTCGCGTATTGTGAAGAGGTTGGCTGCGAAATCTGGGGCATTCTGGAGAGCATCAGGGGCGCGCTGTATGAGTCCATCGGCGTTTGGCTGCCGGAGGGGATGCGCAAACCCGGCACCTCGGAATACTGCCAGGGGGTGGAAGTGCCCGCCGACTTTTCGGGCGTGATTCCCGAGGGGTTCGACGTCATCGACCTGCCCGCGTGCAAGTACATGGTGTTCAATGGCGAGCCGTATGACGACGAGCAGTTTGAAGATGCGATCGGGGCCGTTTGGGACGCGATCGACCGCTACGATCCGAAGCTCTACGGCTGGGAATGGGCGACGGAGGCGGGGCCAAGGTTCCAGCTGGCGCCGGTCGGTGCACGCGGGTATATCGAGGGCGTGCCCGTGCGGGAGAGCAGGAAGTAAGGGAATAAGGGTAGAGATGATGAGACCCCCGCTGAAAGGCGGGGGTTTATTCCTTTACAGACTTTTAAAAGCATGTTAAAATACATACGAAGGTAGTACCTTAATGTTACGTGTGAGGGGTAGAATGTTCACAGATCAAAATCTTATTCAACTGCATGCTTCAATGAAGTATAAGTGGTCTAATGGCTTCATCAAGAACATTCATTATACTTCTCATGTGATAAATAAAAGATTCGACGGGATGATTGACATTTCTTTTGGATCGGATCAAACTCCTTCTGCAACGATTAATCTAGTTGGGTTACTTTGGTTTGCGTTGAAATTCATTTTTATCACGTATGAATTCACATATTCAAGAGCAAAAATAATTGAAAGTTTGCTTAATTCGGAATTTATGGCAGATAAGGAATCGCTTATTAGCGATTCGATACATCCGAATAGCTTTTGGATGGAATATAAAACAAAGAAAGTCAAATTGTTACAAGTTGCATGCTTGAATTATCTTGACTGTTCAGAGAACAGAAAAACTCTTTCAGCATTTTCCGACTTATGTTACTCTGAATGCCTTAATAGAATTAAAACCGCCAAATCAGAAATCAAAGATTTATTTGGAGCTGTAATACTTGAATTGCAGAAAGAAATTATAAAATTAGCAATTTTAGATTATCCTGAAGCATTGAAGAACGAGGAATACGCTTCTAAAATGCTGGAGATTTTTGGAGAAAATAGTAGGACTGGAAATCTGACAGATTAGAAATCTTCAAATTTATGTTCAATTAGAAAGCAGAAATTTATGGCAAAGATACTATCTCTTCTAAGTGGAAAAGGTGGCAGTGGGAAAACTACTGTTGCTCTTGCAATGTCAGAAGTTTTAAGTGAGAGTGGAATAAAAGTGCTATTGATCGATTGTGATATAGCGACGCATGGAGCAACCTATTTTTTTGAACCTAGGATGACTAACAAAAGAGAGTTAGTATCTTTTGTTGATTTATTTTCAACTAAGTATGAGGATGTTATTGAAAAAGGTAATTCCTTATCTAAAGGCAAGCATCCTTTAATTATTAGTGAGAACTTTACATTTATACCGTCAGTTACACAGTTTCCATATTCATATTCAGCATTTAGTAGAAAAGTGCAACTAAAGAAAACTCTAGAAGCTACTCATTTTGCTTATGATATTGTAATATTCGACTGCCAAGCTGGTTATAGTGAACTTCTTGACATCATAGTCGATGCATCAGATGTAAATCTACTCATCATGGAACCGGATGCAATTAGCTCATCTGCAATACGAGTTTTGCGTTCTCAACTCAAGTCTAAACTTAGTTGTGATAATACATATTTGTTATTATCAAAAATAACAAAAGAGGAAAATGATATATATGCAAATTTTACGTTTGAGAATCACTATACAGTTCTTCCTTCGTTGATATTTAATTGGGAAGTAAGGAAAGCATTCGCTTTTGCGAAAGTTCCAGACTTAAGTTCGACTAATGCTGAATTCGGGATGAATATATATCAAATAGCAACTGTAATCTTTGATGATTATTCAACAGTCTTAATTAAGTACAAAGAAAAAGTTCTTAAACTTGAGCACGAATCAAAGATTTATGAACTGAATGAAGTTAAACAAGAAAAGAAACGATTACGCAAGATACAATCTGATCGGATCGTAAGCGGTGTGTTTTTAAGCGTGCTAACAGCTTTTATAATTATTGCTACTACTATTATTACAATCACACAAACTAACGTTCTTTCCCTTCTGTTGAGTATTTCAAAAAATGCTTCTCCCTTAGTGCTGCTTTTAGCCGTTGGTGTTTTGACTTGCTCAGTTTTAACACTGTTAGTATTGAATTTTAGAAGAAAAGTCGATTCAAATGATTTGCAAAAAATTCTTCAAAAAGAGAAATTAATACTAGCAGAGTTGAATGATCAAGATAAAACAAAGAAAACCTTTTTTAGATACTAATAAAAATCAATAAAATTAATTGCACAAAAGTCTCGATTTGTATGTTATCAAAATATTTCCAATATTATGATAGCGAGCTAAATATCCCCCGGAACATGTAAATTGAAAAACATATTAGTTGCAAGTCGACGGATTATTTATATAAATGCACGATTATTAGATTCTAACAAACGTGTACAAATTTCAATCAACTAATGCTGTTAAGTGCCAATCGCTGCTCAATACATACGTTGGTGAAAAAACAATATAAAATAGTATTGAAGATAAATTAATTCTGCAACTCCCCTAACCAATACCCTTTTCCAATTCACACAAAATTCACATACAAATGTTTCACGTGAAACGTTAACGCGGGATGAACAAAAACACGAAAAATGGACGCAATAGCTAGTAAAAAATCATCCTAAAATGAAAAACGACCACAAGATATAGAAAACCGCCCAGTTGGGCGGTTTTCGGAGTTTATGAGATTCGTTCTTAGATTTTCGCCATCAGGATGGCTTTTTTCGCATCGTATTCTTCCTGCGTAATCGCGCCGGAATCGCGGAGTTTCGCGAGTTTTTCGATCTGATCGAGCACATCGTCACGCGAGGACTTTGTT
>JBDKRF010000087.1:0-8104 GCA_039683525.1 Clostridiaceae bacterium | reverse complement strand
GGAGGATCCGTAGGTCTGAATGCCGTAGAGGCCGAAGTTTGCCAGAATCTTTGCGGCAAAGACCAGAACGATACAGATTTTCTCATCCTTGGTAATGAGGTGGAACGTTTCCGCAATCGTTTTAAACGGGTTGAACTTCTTGTTCTCGCCGCGCTCGCGCTCTTCCAATATCCGCTGGTTTTTCTTCGTCTCGGGCGGAGAGATCAAGATGAAGATAATCAAAACGCACAGCATGACGCCGCCGCCGATATAGAACGGAATGCCTCTGTTGACATGATAGAGCATGCTCGCGACAAACGTTGCAAACAGGAACCCGAGACCGCCGAGCGTCGTCGAGTAGGACGACATCTTGCTCTGGTGCTCTTTGGGTACCATGTTGAACTGATAACCTGAACGGAATTGTCCGCCGACAGCATCGGTGAACATCATCAGGAATACAACGACAATTGCAATGATGAGAAGCGGCACAAGCTCCGCCGTTTTTCCGCTTTTCCCCGCAGGAATTGCGGAGGCAATCAGCGGCAGAGAGATAAACGCGATCACGCAAACAATGCCAAACGCGAAGCCCAGCTCGCGGCGCTTTGTGCTCTTGTCGCCCCAAGCACCAAAGATTGGCAGAAACAGCGCTGCAAACAAGTTGTCGATGCTCATGATGAGGCCCGTGATAAACGCGCTCAATCCAAAGCCCGCAACCTGAACATCGCTGCTGGAGATATAGTTGGCGTTGCCACCTTGCAGGATGATCGGGAAATAGTTATTGTATGCACCCCACATGATGGAGATCGCCATATTGAGCAGACCATAGATCAAGAAAAACTTAATAAAAGGTTTCACCTTGGATTTTGCACTCTGTGCGGCTAAGTCGGACATAGAATTCTCCTTTCAATTTGTAAGAAAATTACCGATTGAACAGACAACATCCGGCAAGGCGACCGTTTCTCCGCGCGTAATACCCCTTTACACCCGGTTTTTCGCATTGCGGCCCACAATATTTTCGCCCGTTCTTCACCTCCGCTACTATACGCATGTTATCTGAATCAACCGCAGCTCTGCTACTGTTTTTTCCAAACCTGTGCCTTGCGCGGACATTGGCGCATTTCGCCGTCCGTCTGTTCCGCGTCAAGACTTTCCTCTTCGGTTTGCTTTAAAGACGCCCTGCCGGTTTGCAGTTGATCGATTTCTTCAAATCCATGCTTCTTTTTGTTTCCGAACGCGCTGCTTATTTGCACGGTTCAGATATCTTAAAATGTTTTTTACAACATTGACTCGTCTTCGCGTTACCGTTCCTGCGCCTCTTGCACCGCAGCCTTCGCTAGCAGCAGCGTTGGATCGATCAACGGAAGCTGCGCATCGACGCCATCGAATATCATCGGCAGTTCCGTGCAGCCGAGCACGATCGCTTCCGCGCCGCGCACGCGCAGGGCTTCAACGATCGCAGTTAACGCTGCGCGATCGGCGATCGGATTTCCAGCCTTGTATTGATAGATATATTGCATGACGACGTCCATCTCTGCATCATCCGGCGTGATGCAGGCAACAGCCTCTTTTTGAAACGCCGCTTCGTAAACGCCGGACTTCGCCGTGCCCGTTGTCGAAAGCAGCCCGATTTTTTGATAGCCCTGCGCGCGACAGGCTTGTGCTGTAATGGCGAGCATGTTCAAAATCGGAATCGACACGCTTTCCTGTACGGCGTCGTAAAAATAATGCGCCGTGTTGCAGGGGATCAGCAAAAGGTCCGCACCGCTGCCTTCAAGGAGCTTAGCGCTGCGTCTCAGCGCGGGCAGCGGATTCTCTCCGCCTTCCAAAATAGCCGCCGTGCGATCGGGAATCGACGGGTCGTTGTCGATGAGAACATGCAGGTGTCCGTTGTCGCTGAGCGCCTTTGTTTGGGCAATGACTTTCTCAAACAGGTCGGCGGTTGCTTTCGGCCCCATTCCGCCGATGATGCCGATCGTCTTGAATTTGTCTTTTCGAGCGGGTATCCCTTCAACCGAAGGAAGCCGATATGCGGAAAGATCGAGCGCAGGGACTACGGTTCCGTCGCGCGATACGATATCCCGCGCCATGGTCAGCGCGTTATACACCGCCTCCTGAACCGCCTCTACCGCCGATTCAAAGAACGCATCCAACCGCTCTTCCGATAGCTCCTGCCGCTGTGAAATCGCGCCACCGCGGCCGCGCAGATTGCCTGCAAAGTTGGAAAACGCGATGACAAATTCCCCGCTGCCGTGCTGGATATAGGAGCCCGTATTCGTCAGTCCTACGACCGCCCGCCGCGCTATCCGCCCAAGTTGACGTTCGCTCAGCGGCGCATCGGTCGCCAACACGATCATGCAGGAACCCTGTTTTGCCTCTTCCGCACGCTCAGGACGCGGAATCTGCCGCCCGTAGAGTGATAGCGCTCCGTCGTAATTCGTCTGCACAAGCGCGCCAAGCGTGAATTCCGCAGGTTCCGAATCCGGAACGCGGATCACGCGGGAAGCCGTACCGATTCCGCCCTTATAGCCAAAGCAGCGCGTACCTGCACCTGCGCCGACCGCGCCTTCTTCCACCTCCGAAGATAATGCGTCTATTGCATGGTGAACGTGCTCCGGTGTGACCGCGAATCGCTTGATGTCGCTCAAGAAAGAATCATTCGTTTCGCCGACGACGATGTTGATCGATCGTTGTTCCGGCGATAGTTGCGGAACATGATAGTCGAGCAACCCTTGCACGACCTGCGGCACAGAGAGCGTATTGGTCAGCCCGATCAGGGATTCAATCTCGCCAAGCTCGCCTACTTGCATAGCCCCGCTAAGCTTGCCAAAACCATTTGCGCAATGGATCGCGGCAGGCACCTTCTGCGCGAATACGTCGCCTGCGTGCGGGCGGATCACCGTGACGCCGGTGTGAATGCCTGCCGCGTCGTCATGCAGCGTGCAGTGCCCAACCGTGACCCCGTCCACGTCGGTGATGCTGTTGCGCGGCCCGGGCGGAAAATTGCCGGGAATGCGCATCCAGTCGCGAATCCGTTTCCGCTGCTTCATTTCATCCTCACCTTCGCTCTTCGAAGAGTCTTAAATCAACGCCGCTAGCAGCGGATTTGTGCGGAAGTAGTCGTATGTAACGCCGCCCTCGCCCAGCTCGCGCGGGCTTGCTACGCCCTTTTTCCCGTCCGCGTGATAGTCCGAGCCGCCGGAGATCACCGGCAGGCGCGCGCCATACTCGCGCAGAATTGACTCCCGAATCTCCTCATTCGTCTGCGTTCCCTTATAGCTCGTCTTGTCGTAGGGATACGCCGCCTCGATTCCCATGAGTCCCGCCGCAATCAAGCGCTCGATATAGTCCCTGCGCGATATCTTTTCTCCGTTCTTTTCAACGGTTTCATCGATCAGGTGCGGGTGCGCCAGAATCGCAACACCACCGGCCGCGCGGATGATGCTGATGGCATCCAGGGGATCGATCTTTTCCCGGCGGATGTTGTAGACGGGATTGTCGCGCACCAGAAGCTTCGCCTCCTGCCAGGTTTTTGTGTGCCCTTTTCGCGCGATGGTTTCAAAAATGTGCTTGCGCTGTACCGCGTCTTCCGGGCGGGACGATCCGTCCGCATTTTGCAGCACGTCGCTCCAGTCGACAAGTATGCCGTGCCGCGTGAGCACCTCAGTGAGCGCACGATATGCATCCACCTTGCTTCTCGCCATCGCCTGCTCCGCCGCGAGAAACGCAGGCATGGAAAAATCGCAGCCGAGGCCGACGATATGGACGTCGTCCACATCCGTGTCGCAGGAGTACTCGATACCGCCGATGAACGAGACGCCTTCCTGCTTTGCGTATGCCTTCACGTCCACCGTCGCACCATCCACCTCGACTTCGACTGGTGGGCGCACGTCATGATCCGTCAGCGCCAGTACGCGAAGGCCTGCCGAAGCCGCGTGGTCGATCAGCTCGATCACGGTATCGTTTCCATCCGAACGAACGGAGTGTGTATGCAAATCGCATTCATACCGTGCCATCGTTTTGCTCTCCTTACGCTTTCTGTTCCGACCCGAAGATGCGGATGTGCTCGCTGACGCAGGCTTTGACGCGCTCCGAAACGAAGCGATCCAGCCGCAGCGGGTTGTTTTCGTCCGCGTGCGCCGCGGTATAGTCCATCATGCCTTCGCAGTAGGCGATCTTGATCGCGGTGGAAATATTGATCTTCGCTGCTCCCGCAGCAACGAGTTTGCGGAACACATCCTCGCTCAGCCCTGTTCCGCCGTGCACCACCAGCGGGCAGGCAACGCGCCGTTTGATCTGGTCAAACAGGTCAAATCTCACGTTCGGCGTTCCTTTATACAGCCCGTGCGCGGTGCCGATGGCGGGCGCAAACGCGCCGACGCCCGTCCTGCGGACAAACTCCTCCGCACCCTCCGGTGTGGCAAGGCCTTCCTCTCCGCTGTGGACGATGATGTCGTCCTCGACGCCGACGATGGAACCGAGTTCACCTTCGACGGTGATGCCCTTTGTGTTCGCCTCCTGCACGATCTCGCGCGTAATGCGAATGTTTTCCTCAAAGCTCGCCTTCGAAAGATCGATCATTACAGACGACCAGCCGAGATCCATACAGCGGCGCACCAGAGCGGGGTCGGTGCAGTGATCCAGATGCACCGCAACGGGAACCGTTGCTCGCTTTGCCAAATCGGATAAGAGCGAAATCAGGTGCTCCGCGCCAATCTCTTTGGCTGTGGAAACCGACGTTTGCAGGATGATTGGCGAGCGCAGCTCTTCCGCCGCGCGAATGGCGGCAGCCGCCGTCAGGTCGTTGACGATGTTAAAAGCCCCGACCGCATAACCCCCCGCCACCGCGCGCGTGAGGACATACTCCATATTGACAAACATAGTAAGCCTTCTCCTTTCAGCCTTACAGCAAGCCCGCTTGTGTCAGGATCTCCTGCTGATGCTGCGTTTGTTCGCGCGTCAGCGGCAGAAGCGGCAGGCGCGGCTCGCCGCCATGGTACCCCATCAGCGTCATGGCGGACTTTACCCCCGCTACCGCGCTGGTGTCCGTGAGCTGTTTACTCAGTGAAATCAGCCGCTCGGAGAGCACTTCCGCCTCCGCCATCCGGCCCGCCTGATACAGTTCAAACAGATCGGCGCAGAGCTGCGGCAGATAGACCGCAACCGAGAGTACGCCTCCAACTGCGCCCTGTTTGAGCCCACCTAAGAATTTTTTGATCGTGCCCGCGAGCACATGAAACTCAGCGCCGTTTTGACCGGCTGCAATGTAACCCGAGATGTCCTCCTTGGTCGTGTCCTTCATGCCGACGATGTTGTCGTGCTGCGCGAGCCTCTTCACAGCGTCGTAGGAGATCACTACCCCGCCCGCGTAGATCGGCACACAGTACAGCAAAACAGGCACCGGCGAACGATCCGCAACATATTCATAGTATTGGCAGAGCGCGTCGTCCGTCATCTTGTCCGCAAAGTAGTGCGGGGTCACGACGCTAACATAGTCCGCGCCCGCGTCCGCGACCCGCTTGACCGCCTCCACGGTATAGTAGGCGGAGTCTCTGCCCGCGCCCGCAATCAGCGTTTTGTCCGGTGCGAGGTATTTGCGGTAGGTCTTGATCAAGGCTGTCGTCTCGTCGTCGTCAACCGCGCGAAACTCGCCGTTGCTGCCAAGCGGCATCACGCCGCGCACGCCGGTTTGGTTCATCTTCTCGATATTGAAGATGACCGCATCCAGATCCAACTTTTGATCGCGAAACGGCGTCGCCATCGGCGGAAAAATTCCCTGTAAACGCTCCAAATGACTCATATTGCTCTCCTTTTCCAAGTCCTATGCTCTGTTTTTGCGAATAAACCGCTCGATTCGCTCCAGCGCAATCGACAGATTTTCCATCGAGTTTGCATAGCTGATGCGGATATGTCCTTTGCCGGAGTCGCCGAACGCGTCGCCGGGTACGCAGGCAACCGCCTCCTGATCCAACAGGTCGTAGCAGAACTTTGTCACGTCCAGGCCCACCGCGGAAACGTTCGGGAAGATGTAGAAGGCTCCGCTGGGCTTCACGCACTGAATCCCGTCGATGCTGGTCAATCCTTCATAGATCAAATCCCGCTTTTGCTGAAACACAGCCGCGGCACTGATCGGGATATCCGGGCGCGAGAGCGCGTACAGCGCCGCCATCTGGACGGCTGCCGGCGGGCAGGAGCAGACGTTTTCCTGCAGCAGAACCATCTTTCGGATGATCTCCTGCGGCCCCATCGCATATCCGATGCGCCAGCCTGTCATGTTATACGCCTTGGAAAATCCGTTGATGACGACCGTTCGCTCCCGCATACCGGGCAGCTCCGCAATCGAGGTCGCGACATTTCCATCGTAAAGAAGCTTTCCGTAGATTTCGTCCGATATCACGAGCAGATCGTGGCGAATGGCAAAGTCCGCGATCTTTTGCAAATCCTCGCGCGTGAGAAACGCGCCGGTGGGATTGCTGGGGTTGGTCAAAAGCAGCGCCTTGCTCTTTGGCGAAACTGCCGCCTCAAGGTCTTCCACCTGCACGCGAAACGCATGCTCCATTCGGGTGCCGACCAGCACAGGTGCGCCGCCGCGATAGGCGATCATAGAGGCGTAGTTGACCCAGGCAGGTTCCGGAATGATCACCTCGTCACCCAGCTCGATGATCGTGTTAACCAACAGAGACAGCGCTTCCATCGCGCCAAGGGTCACGATGATCTCGGATTCCGGCTTGTAGCCGAGCGCGGGCAGCGTTGCGGACGCGATTGCTTCGCGAAGGTTGAGGTATCCCGCGTTTGGTGTGTAGCGTGTGTATCCTTCCTCCAGCGCGCGGCAGCCTGCCGCCACGATGTCGGGATGCGTGCTGCCGTCGGGTTCGCCAACCGCCAGCGTAATCAGGTTCTCTCTTCCCGCCATCCGGTCAAACATGGCGCGGATTGCGCCCTGACGCAGGGCTGACGCATATGAATTCAAGTAGTCTCGCATGGTACGTTCTTTCCTCTATCTCGTATCTCGCGTGTTCTGTGATTATTCCATTGCAGTAAACGAGGAATCTTGCTGACTGCGTTTGCAAATCAGCCGCCCGGCTTTCATGCCGGTGAAGTCGCCGTTGCGTACCGCGATTTCGCCGTTGACAACCACAAGCTCGATCCCTGTATTCTTGCGGAATGGAAAGTGATAATCGTTGTTTTCGCGAATGTGTTCCCAGTCGAAGACGCAGATATCCGCATGATATCCTTCCAGCAGCAGCCCGATGCCGTCGAGCTTGCACATCTCCGCCGGCAGATAACAAATGCGGTGAATCTCCTCTTCCAGCGGCAGAATGTTCTGCTCGCGAACGAGGCGCAGACGTTTTGGAAACGTGCTCATCGCGCGCGGATGTGCGCCGCCCTGCTGCTCCCGGTCAAACTGCATGATGTTATGTCCGCTGTCCGTACCACCCGTGACAAAAGGCGCGGCAAGAATTTGCAGCATATCCTGCTCGTTTTGATAGAAGTATGCTGCGTCCACATCTCCGTGGTTTTCCGTGAGTAGGTCGAATACCGTCGCCGTCTCGTCCGCGCCGCGCTGCTTGGCGATCTGCGCGATCGACTTGCCGACCGCATCCGGCGTCTTTGGCGCGCCGAGGATGAGGCAACCATCAAAGCCGCTGAATTTCAACAGGCTCTGCGACTCGGAGGCGAAGATTGCAATTGCGACCTCCTGCCGGAACGCAGGCTCACGCAGGCGCTCGATCATGTGCGCAACTCCACTGGTCGCAAACCGTTCCGGCAGCGCGCTGGTGAGCGCCGTCTGCCCCGCGAGGAACGGGTATTGATCCGCGCGCACGCGGATGATGCCGCGCTCGTTTGCCTCGGTGATCAGTCGTAGCGTTTCTTTCGACAGCCCCGCGTTTGCGATTCCGCCGATCTTATGGTGCGAGATGACCACGTCGCAGCCGCTGTTCTCGCCGATGGCGATGGCTTCCGCAACCGCCTGGACAACGGTGTCGCATTCCCCGCGAATATGCGAGGCGTAGCAGCCGCGGTATGCTGCCACCACGCGGCAAAGCTCGGTGATCTCCTCCGTATCCGCATAGACGGACGGCGGGTAGATCAGCCCCGTGGATAGCCCGACGAAGCCGCTCTCCAT
>JBDKRF010000086.1:0-9965 GCA_039683525.1 Clostridiaceae bacterium | reverse complement strand
TAAGAATTCAATGTATTCTTCATAACGCTCGCGTCCCTCGGGCGTGAGCTTGCTGACGTCGAAATGCCCCGCGGAGGCATAGATGCGCGTGCCGCGCTCCTCGATTTCGTCATCCGCAAGATAATCGAGCGATACGTTAAAGAAACGTGCGAGCGTCAGCAGCGTGGAACGCTTGACGTTTTCCGCGCCTTTTTCGTAGAGGCTCACGATGGTGGTGTAGGGGAGGCCGGACTGCGCGGAGAGCTGGGATTTGTTGAGCGAATGCTCCTCCAGCAGCACATCCAGTTTTTCGGTCAGGGTCAAAGCAATCACCTCTCCTACATTATAATAGCGAAATTACGATGTGTAAACAGAAAAGTTACGATGCGGCGTAGACCGAACGCGATGATCGAACGGTACGCGAAGAGAATTAGTTAAAATAATGCAAAGAAAAGCCGCATGCTTGCGCATGCGGCTTTTGCGTACTCAGGTGGAGACAAGCGCAGCGCGCGGTCCCTTAGGCTTGTGCTGCCGCGGGTGCTTTCTTTTCCATCTTGTTTTGAATGATGATGGCGAGGATGCCGATCACAACGATGATGGCGTAGAGGTACCACGGAAGCTCAACGGCCTTCATCGCGGTATCAAACCCGACATAGCTCATTCCAGTGATCAGCGCGTATGCGCCAGCCACGATCATGTATGCGCCCTGGAACGAGCTGCCGATGATGATGAACTGCTTGAGGAAGACGCCCGCAATGATCGCGACGACAACGGCGCCCACGAGGATCATCCAGGGCAAGGCCGTCACACCGACGGCGGAGAGGATCACGGAGGTAAACGCACCGCCGAGCAGCGCGCCAATCAGAATTGCGCCGATGCGATAGATGAAATACGACAGCAGACAGGCCACCAGGCCGACGACGATTGCGCCGATGATCGGCCAAACTTGCGGGCCGATGAGTCCGCCGAGATAGTAACCCAGTGCGGCGCCGAGAATGAGCCCGGCAAGGGCAAGCCAGATGCGCAGGGCTTTGTAGCCAAAGAGGCAAGCGATGATTCCGATTACAATTGCGACGATGTTGATGAACATAGAACCTCCCCCATATTCTCTGATTTTAGTTGGTGCATTCGACAAAGATGTTGAAATATGATGAATCTTGACAGTATTTAATCTACATATAAACACTATCGGTCGTAATGTCAATCTTTCTTTTGTAAATCTGACATGCATGATCAGTAACAGCCAAAATGCTTGCGTGCAATGGCATACACGCGGAAGAAACGGTGGAGAACGCGGCGTGATATTGTGACGCATTTGTGAATCCGATTCCTATTGCATTGACAACAACGTTAAGGTAGCGTATGATTCAAGTGTATTAGTACGACTAGTACGCTACGGCAGCGAAAGCCGGGGAGGGAAAAAAGATGCGTAACAAAATTTGGATTCGATTACTGGCGGGAGTCTTCAGTATTGCGCTGATGATCAGCCTGCTACCGATGCGGGAAGCGCACGCAGAGACAGCGCTTGCAACGGGTTATGTGAACACCGCAAAGCTGAACCTGCGCAAAGGCGTAGGTACCGGCAACGCGATTGTCGATACACTGGCGAAGAGCACCGCCGTCAACATTTATGAGGTCAGCGGAACATGGCTGCGTATTGATGTTCCTTCCACGGGGAAGAGCGGCTATGTCAGCGGTAAATATATCTCCGTCAACAACACGAGCCTCAGCGCTTATGCGCTCGGCAGCACGACGGGTAGGGTCAATCTACGCAAGGAAGCAACCAGCAAGAGCGACAGCCTTGACGTCGTTGCAGCCAAAGCGGGACTCACGATCTATTCCGCAGATGCAAAGACCGGCTGGTATAAGGTGAAGATCCACGCGACCGGCAAAGAAGGCTACATTTCTCCGAGCTATGTGACAATCGTTTCCAAGGTGGAGAACGCAAGCAGCGGCACTACAACGGCCACGGCAGGCGAAATCACCGCAAACAGCGTCAACCTTCGCTCCGGTCCGGGCACCAACTATTCCAAGGTGGATAAGCTACAGAAGCTGGACGATGTGACCATCCTCGAAAAGAGCGGAGACTGGTACAAGGTGACGGCAATCGCCATCAAGAAGACCGGATATGTGTACGCAAGCTTCGTCAAGATCACCAGCACCGCGACACCGACACCCACACCCGCCGGCATGACGCCGACACCCACGCCCGCCGGCATGACGCCGACGCCCGTGCCTACGGCAGTTCCGTCCGGCACCCAGCTGGGTAAACTCAACGCCGGTGGTGTGAATTTCCGCACCGGCCCTTCCACCACGTACTCCAGCCAGGGAAAACTGGACAAGGACACAGTGGTGACCGTGCTTGGAAAATCCGGAGACTGGTATCAGGTGAAAGTCAACGCAACGGGTAAGACGGGCTATGTGTTCGCCAAGTACATTACGATTACAACCGTCGTGTCGCCAACACCTGTCGTCTCGCCGACGCCTACGCCTGTACCGAGCGCCACCGTATCGCCCACACCGACCGTAGCGCCGACACCGACTGCGCCGCCTACACCGACGACGCCTTCCAGCCCGACCCCGACGACCTCGACGACCTCGGGTTCTTAAGAGTTATTAACTCGTATCCTCATAGAAACCAAATACGTAACGGCAAAGCCGGGCAGTCAATGCCCGACTTTGCTTTTTGGGGAAGAACCGCCTTGCGCATTCCGGGATGGATTTCCGTTTCATGTATGATATAATACTTTCACTTGAATCAGAATCTTGCCGCAGGCAAAGCAGGAGCGCAATGGACCATATACTCGATGAATATCAAGCCATATTCGATGATTTATATGAAGGCGTCTACTTTGTCGATAAGGACAGAGGAATTACGTTCTGGAATCATGGCGCAACACAGATTACCGGATTCACCTCTTCGGAGATGATTGGCCACCTCTGCTATGACAACCTGCTCAACCATGTGGACGAACAGGGAAGACAATTATGCCTTGACGGCTGCCCGCTGCAGAAAACGCTGAGGGATGGCGAACCGCGCAGCGCGCAGGTGTATTTGCATCACAAAAACGGACACCGCGTACGGGTGAATATCCGCATTCGGCCGTTCGTGATTAAGGGTGAGATTGTTGGCGCGGCGGAGGTGTTTTCAAACGCGGACACCGCACTGCTCGATATCAGCGCGCAGGAGCTGGAACGGCTCGCGCTATTTGATCAACTCACGCAGCTGCCAAACAGGCGATATATCGATACGTTTCTGGAAAATCAACTACGCGATTATCATTCGCTGGGCATACCGTTCGGCGTAATGATGCTGGATTTGGATTTCTTCAAGCGCATCAATGACGCATACGGACACGGCACAGGCGACGAGATGCTCAAGATGGTTGCCGCAACGTTTCAAAACGCAATGCGCAGAAACGATTTTATCGGTCGCTGGGGCGGCGAAGAGTTCGTCGCGATCTTGCGCGGGGTAACGCATCTGGAGCTGCGCACGATCGCCGAGAAGATTTGCAGGTTGGTTGAGCAGTCCGGATTGAAGCGCGGGGAAGAGTATCTTCGCGTAACGGTGTCCATTGGGACGAGTCTGGTACAGCCGGAGGACAACGCGATTTCGATTGTCCAGCGCGCGGATCAGGCGCTCTATATCAGCAAAAACGAAGGCAGAAACCGAGTCACGCTCGTTTAAGCGAAACAACCGGACAGGATAGACAATTCATGAAGAATTCTGAGTTAACATCAGCCGAGCGCCGCGACGGGAGGCATCCTACTGTGAGAAAAACGATCAAAACGCTCCTATCGTGGTGTCTGGCTGCGTTCATCGCGGCCGGATGCGCGAATCTGATCTCCTTTTTCTATCGCAGCGGTGCAGGCTCCATCCCCAGAGAGAACGCTTACTCTGTCAGTATCCGAACTCCTAACAGCAGGATCGTTCGCGGCTCGGAAGGCTATGGCATCAACCGGGTCGATGAAAACGGATATCTCAACGACAGCACCCTGCCGCTGAAGAACAACTATATCCTTTTGATGGGGTCTTCTCATGCGGAAGGGCTGCAGGTGATGCAGAAGGACAGCATGTCGAGCGTGCTCAACAAGCTGATCGACCCAAGCGTCAGGACGGTCTACAACCTCGGCACGGCGGGCTATACGCTACCGCTGATTGTGCAAGGTTTCCAGGCCGCGCTGGAGGAGTTTCCGCACGCCTCGGCGGTGATGATCGAAATCTCACAACTGGAATTCACGAACGAAGAGCTCCTTGCAGCGATGGATCAGGCGAAGTTTGATCCGGCCAGCACAGGGCAGGCGCTGATGCAGTCACTCGGCACGACTCGGCGGATTCGCAATGAGATGCTGGAAGCGATCCCGCTGATATCGCTACTGCGGCAGCAGTTTGATTCGATGGATTTGAGCATGCGGGATGCGTTCGGCCTGCGCGATTTCTTTGACAAACTGGCAGATAAATCCGCAAACGCGGCGAAAACGGATATAGCGCAGCAAGCGATTGCAGCCGACGACAGCGAAAGCGCAGCCGCAAGCGTGAGCGATACAACGTATCTTTCGGATACGCTGCATCAGGTGTTCGCCCTGCTGCGCGCGGAGTTTGATCAGCCGATCATACTGCTCTACCATCCCGGGGTTACGCCGTTGCCCGATGGAACGGTCATGATCAACCGCGATATGCGCTTTTATGATGATTATCGCGCCGCCTGCGAAGACAACGGAATCGTATTTGTGGACACAGGGGATGCATTTTTACAGGCATACGATGCCGATTTCTCCTTGCCGTATGGTTATGACAACACGACGATGCAAAGCGGACACCTCAACAAACTGGGGCATCAGATCGTCGCGGAGGAGTTTTACAAAGCGTGGATGAACATTCAAGATGAGGAGAAAAACTGATGTCTTTTGTGTCTTTGGCATTTCTATTGCTCTTCATCGCATCCTACATTGCCTGCAAGCTTTGTAAAACACGCGAGCAGAAGCACTTTGTTCTTCTGGCTACGAGCTATGTGTTTTATGCCTATTGGGATGCAAGGTTTTTAATTCTTCTGGTTGTGCAGACCGTCATTAGCTATGTGCTGGCGAAAAAAATCGTGCGCACGGAATCGAAACAGAAGAGCAAGGCCTTCATGCTGATCGGCGTGATCGTATCTCTCGCGATTCTCTGCTTCTTTAAGTACTTCAACTTCTTTGTCGAGTCATTCGCAAAGGTGTTTGGTATTACGAGCCTTGGTGCGCTCAACATCGTACTGCCGATCGGGATTTCGTTCTATACATTCCATACGCTGAGCTATTTGATCGATGTGTATCGCGGAAAGCTGAAGGCATGCGACCGGTACATCGATCTTTCGCTGTATATCTCGTTTTTCCCGCAACTGGTAGCGGGACCGATCGTTCGCGCAAGAGACTTTTTACCGCAGCTGGCGGAAGACAGGCCGATGAACCGCGAAAATTTGACGGAAGGCCTACAAATCTTCCTGTTCGGACTGATCAAGAAGATCGTGATTGCGGACAGGCTCGCCGTTTGCGTGGATGCGGTATTCGCCTCTCCCGGGAGCTATAGCGGGCTGTCGCTGTTTCTCGCGGTGGTCGCATACTCGATCCAGATCTATTGCGACTTCTCCGGCTATTCCGATATGGCAATCGGCGTCGCCAAAACGTTTGGCTACGAGCTGTGCAAGAACTTCGACATGCCGTATCTTTCAAAAAATCCGACCGAGTTCTGGCGGCGCTGGCACATCAGCCTGTCCTCGTGGCTGCGGGATTACCTCTATATTTCACTCGGTGGCAACCGCAAAGGAAATTTTCGCACGAAGATCAATCTGATGCTGACCATGCTGCTCGGCGGCCTCTGGCACGGCGCAAACTGGCAGATGGTGTTCTGGGGCGCGCTGCACGGCGGGGCACTGGTTGTGCATAAGACATTCCGGGAGCAGGCAGATCAGGCCAACGTGCATGTTTCCGGCAGAATCCTTAAGGGGATTGTTTCGGGAGCATCCGTGGTCGGCATGTACTTGTTTACCTGCGTGTGCTGGGTATTCTTTCGTGCACAGTCGTTTACCGACGCGATTTTGATCTTAACAAGAATCGCAACGGGCGCAGCCGGTATACGATACTATTACGTCTTTACGTTCCTTTTTGCTGCAGTGATCGGGGTTGCGACGCTGATCGGAGCCGTGAAGAATCAAGGGCACGGGTACTATCCGCTGCTCGACTTGAGCAAGTTCTGGCCCAAGGTTTTGATTCTGATAATCATCCTGCTGACACTGATGTTCTTTTACGCGGGAGACACCGCGTTCATCTATTTCCAGTTTTAACCGGGCTTGCAACTGAATTCAAGGAAATACGCAGACAAGTAAAAAACCTACGGGATTCTGTTCCGTAGGCGTTTTACGCGTTTTATCAAATTGTGTTGAGACGTAAGCGCGTTCACGCTGTACGATTAAAGCATTTTCTTTTTAGAAAGATAGACTGCAACCGCGATCGACACGGCTAGTGAAAGCACCACAATGATGAGAAAACCAAACGGGCTGTCAGCAAACGGCATGCCTGCCGCGTTGACGTTCATGCCGTAGGCCGCGAAGATGATCGTGGGCACGGAGAGCACGATGGTCATGACCGCGAGGAATTTCATCACGATGTTGAGGTTGTTGGAGATGACGGAGGCAAATGCATCCATCATGCCGCTCAAAATGCCGCTGTAAATGTTCGCCATCTCGATGGCCTGGCGGTTTTCGACGATGACGTCTTCCAGCAGGTCTTCATCCTCGGGATACTTCTTCACGCGGTCGCTCTTGAGGAGCTTTTCAAGCACGACTTCGTTGGAACGAAGGGAAGTCGTGAAGTAGACGAGGCTCTTCTCCAACTCCAGCAGTTCGATGAGCTCACGGTTCTCGGTGGAAACATGAAGCTTCTGCTCAATCTTATCGCTGAGCTTGTTGATCACGCGCAGATACTGCAGATACAGTGAGGCGTTGCGATACAAAATCTGAAGCACGAAGCGCGTGCGCATGTGCGTTCTGAGTTCATTTGCGTGCTTTTGCTTGAGGGCGTAGAGCACGGGCGTCTCCTCGAGGCAGACGGTGATGATCGCGTCCTTGGCAAGGACGATGCCAAGCGGTTCGGTGGTGTAGATATCCTTGCCTTTGTTTTTTTCCACGGCGGGAATGTCGACTAGGATGAGTGTGTAGTTTTCTTCCAGCTCGATGCGGGAACGTTCTTCTTCGTCCAGCGCGGCCCTGAGGTCGTCCGGTTCGATGCAGTACTGTTCGGCCACCTCGGCGAGTTCCTTCTCGGTCGGCTTGACAAGCGAGATCCAGCAGTCCTTTTCAGGCACACTGATCTGCCGCATTTCCGCCTCGAAGGTCTTGAAGATCTTCTTCATGGCAGTGTTACTCCTTTCGCTTTACCGCGCGCGGTAAGAAAGCGAAGCTCCCCGAACGCGCGCTTTGATGTTACGATTCTGTTTACTTCGTTCGGGAACGGTATCCACCGTCCAATCACACTCCTTTCCTTGAGTTCGTTATTATTATAGACCCAAACAAACGATAGGGAAAGCGTATAAATGAAAAAGAATGGAACAAATTGAGACAAATTTCATCTTAGCGCACTCTACGCGCCCGCAGCTGCCCGGCAACGCCGAATTTGAGTGAATTTCAGGAAAATTCGTGAAAATTGTGCGCAATCGGAATTACCGGTTCAGGGTTTTGACAAACACCCTTCGCCGTGTTACCATGATGCCGGACTGACCCAAAACGAGCGAGAAACCGCCGCACGGCGGATGAACGGAGACGGTATTATATGAAGCAGGAACGCGCCTTTGCGCGACTCACGATATCCAAGCGGGCGGAAGGTTCCGTCAAAGCGGGGCACCCATGGGTGTATGACACCGAGATTACGGGCAACACGGACGCGATCGAAAACGGAGCGCTGGCGGATGCGTTCTCCGAGAAGGGAGCGTACCTTGGTACCGGATTTCTGAGCAAGCAGAGCAAGATCCGCTTGCGGCTTCTCTCAAACAATGCAAACGAGAAGTTTGACGAGGCGTTCTTTGCACGCAGGCTTCGCTATGCGCTGGACTACCGCAAGACCGCGATGGGAGACGATTACGGCTGCTGCCGCATGATCTTCGGCGAGGCGGACGGCCTGCCGGGGCTCACCATCGACTGCTACCACGATGTATTGGTCAGCCAGGTGCTCTCCGTGGGAATCGAGCGCATCAAAGGGATGCTCTATCGGTTGCTGGTCGAGCTCCTCAAAGAGGACGGAATCGCAGTTCGCGGCATCTTTGAGCGCAACGAGGTCGGCATCCGCGAGCTGGAAGGCCTCAAGCTGGAGAAGGGCTGGTATCGGGCGGAATTTTTACCGGAGCCGCCGAGCCCGCGCATCGAGATCGTGGAAAACGGCATTCGCTACGCCGTAGACGTGGAAAACGGACAGAAAACGGGGTTCTTTCTCGACCAGAAATATAACCGCATCGCCGCCGCCAAGATTGCGCGCGGCAAGCGCGTGATGGATTGCTTCACGCACACTGGCTCGTTTGCGCTCAACGCGGTGAAGGCAGGGGCGGCTCACGTGACCGCGGTTGACGTCTCCGCGGCGGCTGTGGAGCTCGCGCGCGAGAACGCCGAGAAGAACGGACTCGCGGAGAAGATGGATTTCGTTTGCGCGGATGTATTCGACCTGCTGCCGCAGCTCATGGAAAAGCATGATACGTACGATATGATCATCCTCGACCCGCCCGCGTTTACCAAGAGCCGAAAGACCATCGCGGGGGCGGAGCGGGGATATAGAACCATCAATTATAACGCCATGAAGCTCTTGCCGCGTGGCGGGTACCTCGCGACCTGCTCGTGTTCGCATTTTATGCCGAGCGAGCTGTTTGAGAAGATGCTGCTCTCCGCTGCGCGGGATGCAGGCGTCGCGCTCAAGCTCATCGAAGCGCGCAGGCAGGCGCCGGATCACCCGACGCTGATGCATGTGCCTGAGACGGATTATTTGAAGTTTTATCTGTTCCAGATTGTATAGTATGAACCAAATAGAAGAAATTTTAGAGTTGTTCGACTGGAACAATAGCGAAGAAGATCAAGCGGCTGGAATCGCTCTAGCGAATCAGCTTGATGATTTTTCTGCGCTGTTCCAACCGCTGACACAGCGATACAATAAAAACGTATGGGACAATTGTGCCTTGGTGATCGCCTCAAAAACAGACGAGCAGCTTTCTCCGTTTGCGATGCAGCTGTTTGAATGGACTGCTGATTTGAATTGGCCTGGCGCGGTAACCATATTAGAGCGAATTAAGAGAATACTTTGTGGAGATGCATTTCTTTCCGCAGCAATAGCGTCTGTTCGACAAGCGGAAGCGGAAGATGACACTTCGTGGAAATGGTGGCTTTCCGAACTGCTAGAGAGCGATTTTTTCTCAAATAACTTACCGAAAGAGATTTTAGTTTTATTAGAGAGTTATAAGCTCATGCGCCTTGCCGAGGAAGATGAGTAACGTTGAGGATTTGTAATGAATAGGGGTGAGTTTTTAAACTTAATGGATCAACACAACATCGACCGGAGAATTGTAACGTTCGACAGCTTCGTAGCCGAAGGATATTGCTTGCGAAAAAACCATTTTCGTTGGGAAATCCTATATCGCGAGCGTGGTGTCGAGTATGAGCTTATGGGGTTTCCGAGCGAATCAGATGCGCTGGATAGCCTGTTAGCAAAGCTAATACAAGCTTGTGAATAATGATTTATTACGATTTGTGAGTTAATACTGTAAGATGCATATTTGGACGATCACAAACTGGGAAAAGCGATACGATATTCATGACGGCACGTTGCGAAAGGGGCTTCGTCTTCGGTTTGACAAAGAAGTTGATCCTGAAGTAAAGCACGCTTGTAAAGAATTCTGCACATGGCTCCGAAAGAACTATTACTTTCCGAAAAGAGTTGTGATCTATTTTATACGACAAGCGCTTATTCAAGCGTTA
>JBDKRF010000085.1:0-2659 GCA_039683525.1 Clostridiaceae bacterium | reverse complement strand
GCGGCGATGGACGCCAGCGCCTCACCACGAAACCCTAAGGAACGAATCGCAAACAAATCGTTCGCGGTCGAGATTTTACTCGTCGCGTGCCGTAAAAATGCGGTCTCGCAGTCATCATCCGAAATTCCGCTGCCATTGTCGATGATGCGGATACTGTCCAAGCCACCGTTTTCGATCTCGATGGTGATCGCGGTTGCGCCCGCATCGATCGCGTTTTCCACCAGTTCTTTTACAACCGAACTTGGCCGCTCGACGACCTCGCCCGCGGCTATCTGGTTTGCAATTCTCGGTGGTAAAACGTGTACCTTTGGCATTCGTTTCTCCGGTTTCTTTTCTTGTTCGTTCGCTGCCGTTTAGGAGTGCTTCAGCATCGCGTGCAGTGCAAAGAGCTGGTTGAGCGCTTCCAGAGGCGTAAGATGGTTGATATCCATCTCACGAAGGATGCGAAGCGCACTCTCTTCCCCGCTCTCGTCCAAGAGCGATGGTTGTACGCTGGTTTCAATCTTGGCGGGTTCGCGCTTTGCCGCGATATCGGCGGACTCCAGCTTTTCGAGTATCTCTTTCGCACGGGTGAGTACCACCTCCGGCAGACCCGCAAGACGCGCCACCTGTATGCCGAAGCTTTGATCCGCGCCGCCGCGCACGATCTTTCGTAAGAATACGATGTCCTCGCCGATTTCGCGAACTGTCACACGGAAGTTTTTTACGCCGGGCAATTCGCCTTCCAGCTCGGTCAGCTCATGATAATGCGTGGCAAAGAGTGCCTTTGCACCGCACTTCTTCGCGTCTGCAATGTACTCCAGCACCGACCATGCGATGCTGAGCCCGTCAAACGTGCTGGTTCCGCGGCCGATTTCGTCCAGAATGAGCAGGCTGTTTTCACTCGCGTTGTGGAGGATGTTTGCGACCTCGCTCATCTCGACCATGAATGTACTCTGCCCCGAGGAGAGATCGTCGCTCGCGCCGATGCGCGTAAAGATACGATCGACGATGCAAAGATCTGCCTCCATCGCAGGAACAAACGAGCCGATGTGCGCCATGAGCGCAATCAGCGCGGTCTGGCGCATGTAAGTGCTTTTGCCTGCCATGTTAGGTCCTGTGAAGATCAGGAGCCGATCTTCTGTTCGATTGAGCAATACATCGTTTGGAACAAACGGTTCCTTCATCGCGTTTTCAATCACGGGATGACGACCGTTGATGATCTTGATTCTCCCCTGCTGGTTCCATTTCGGGCGGCAATACTGATTGTTGCTCGCAACCTCCGCAAGAGAAACGTAACAATCTAGTTCGGCGATCAACGCGCCGTTTGATTGCAGTCTGCCCGTGCAGTTGACCAGAACTTCGCGTATAGCGGCGAACAGCTCATTTTCCAGCACGACGAGGTGATCCTTCGCGCCGAGAATCTTCTGTTCCATCTCCTTGAGTTCGGGGGTTACGAACCGTTCCGCATTTGCGAGCGTTTGCTTGCGCTCGTATTCATATGGTACCTGCGCCAAATACGATTTCGTGACCTCAATATAGTACCCGAACACGCGGTTATAGCTCACGCGCAGGGATTTGATTTTTGTACTTTCACGCTGCGCCTGCTCGAAGTTTTCCAACCAGGCTTGGGAGTTTTCCGCGATTTCCCGTAGCTCGTCTACCTCCGCATTGTAGCCGGTTCGAATGAATCCGCCGTCCTTCAGCGTCGCGGGCGGCTCTTGTGTAATCGCGGTGAGCAATAGACTAAGTATATCGTCCATCTCGTCCAAATCACGCGAAATATCCGAAAGCGCATCGCTTTCGCTACCCCGCAGTGCTGCCTTGATGAGCGGCACGCGCTGGATGGTCTGCGTCAGCGCGACGCAGTCTCGCGCATTGACCGAGCCATAGACGATCTTGCTGCAAAGCCGCTCGATATCATACATGCCATGGAGCAACTCTTGCAGTTGCTTGCGCAACGACAAGTCCTGCTTGAGCGCATCGACTGCATCCAGTCTGCGCTCGATTTCTTGAATCGACTGCAACGGGCGATCCACCCAGTCACGGAGCATTCGCCCGCCCATGCCGGTCTTTGCGTGATCGAGCAGGTGAATTAGCGTATTCTTCTTGTTTCCGCCGAAGCGCAACGGCTGCGTCAGCTCTAGGTTGCGCCGCGAGGTGGAATCCAGCACCATATACTGGCTGCGGTTGAGTAGCCGCATTCCGCGAATATGCGAAAGCGCGTTCTTCTGCGTCTCGTCAAGGTAACGCATCAGCGCGCCTGCGGCGGAGACGGCATAAGGTGCCTCATCCACACCAAAGCCGGAGAGTGAATTCACCTGAAAGTGGCGTTTGAGGATGTCTCTTGCACTTTCCGGTAAGAACGCGCTCGCGCCGTATTGCTCCAGGTAATAGGCGGACGAAATCTGGCGGGAGAGCAACTGCTGCAAAAAGAGCGACGGCTCCGCAATAATCTCTCGCGGGCGGATGCGCTCCAACTCATCTAGTAACGCAACCGCAGGTTGTTTCCCACTCAACTGTAAGAGATAGAATTCACCTGTCGAAACATCCGCATACGCGAGACCTATGACGCTGTCTCCCGTCGAGATGGACGCGATATAGCTATTCTGGCCTTCCTCGAGCATACGATCTTCAATCACGGTACCGGGTGTGATGATGCGAATGACGTCCCGCTCCA
>JBDKRF010000084.1:0-5993 GCA_039683525.1 Clostridiaceae bacterium | reverse complement strand
ACATCATACGGATACACGTTATCAGGAAAAGGATTATATTGATCCCTCCTGCCAGCGCGTATGTTTCATGCCTAATGACAGATGGTTGCTCTCTGCCAGTAATAGTCGGCTACTGTTCTGGAACCTGAATGAAAGCAAAACGATGAACATGGTGCCTTGTATGGGCGCAATCGTCAGCATCGAAATAAGCGACAATGCAAAATACATCGCCGTCATGACGGAAAACGGAGCGGAGCTGTTCCGCTGCGACTATAATTATATGTTCGCAGGATGGGTGGATTGGAATGATGCGGCAATGCCATATTTGGAAGTCTTTTTAACACTTCATCCAAACTATACAGAGGCGGACATCGATGGTCTCATTGGAACACTGCAAAACTATAATCTTGGGTTTATTCGCCCCGATGGCGTTAAACAAAAACTTCTGGAAATGCGCCAAGATCGTAACGAGTGATTGATTGTTTCCGCTGCAACTTTCTTGAAAAACACATCATCCCTTCAATGCTATGCTGTACCCATCAAAACAAGGAGGTACAGTCAAATGAAAACCAAAGGTCAAAAAGGGTATGCAATCGTCAACATCGTCATCGGCGTCATTCTCGTCATGGCATCGTTTGCTATGTTCGGGGATCCGTCCGTCGGTCCTGGCGGGTTGATTGCGTTCGTACTCGGCGGTGTTTTCTGGGGCATCGGCGCATATGCGCTCAACACGCTCAAAAAGCACGCAGACGAGACAGAGCGCGTGAGGAAGATTTGCCGTGTCAACTTCATTTCCTTCATCGTTTCCTGTGTGATCATAGGCGCTTGCGTCATCCTTCCGATCATCGGCCCATTGCTCTAGCTTGCACGCGCTTCAGAGGAAGTAACTATGCCAAACAAACCAGAACGAGAGGGTTACGGCTTTTCCATGCAGTCGCCAATTCATGTATCCGGTTTTTATGAGGAACGCGTCTACATAGAGAATCTCCGCATTGTCGGGTTCGATCCGCCGCTTCAAATCCGGCGGATCGGCTCCAACCTCTCCGCAGAAACCGGACATCCCATCGATGTTTACGAAGTTAAGCCGTTCACGCTGTTTGACCGCGCGGATCAACTGTTTATCGATCTTTACGGTGCCTCCGACTGGCGCGCGCCGGAAGGATATGAGTTGCTATGCGAAAGGCCAGCGCGCGAAGGCGGCGAGCCGGAACATGAACTTGGCGACCTGCTCCAAGAGATGATCCAACGTATCAAGAAGTGAAACGGAGATGAATGGTGATGAAAGGATAATATCGTGCTGGATGCGCAGGTTTGGGCGGCACTCGCGCTTGGCGAGGATTTCACACCCTATCAGGCGGCTCTTGTGCGCGTCTCCGAAATGCGCCAGCCGGAGGGTGGATATCCGTTTTGCCAGCGCAATGAAAACGGTGGTTGGTGGGCGGAGGGAACGGCCTATACCGCGCTTTTGTATCGCAATCTTGGCGAAACTGAAGCGGCAAAGGTTGCGCTAGATGCACTCGTTTCCGTTCAGCTGGAAGGTGGCCTATTCCCTGCCGCAACGGTTGACAATCTCTCCACTGGGTTTGAACTCTTTACAGGCGAGCCATGGGTCTATGCTTCAGACGCGCACATTGCGCCGACCGCATGGTTTATTCTCGCGCTCAATAACTTTAACCCGTATCGATTCAGCTAACCCTTGATGTGAATAGCCCCGCGCAGCATCCGTTAAGCGTTGCGCAGGGCTATGACAACCAAGCACATCGCCATTGCAACTATTTTTCGAAAACAATCGCGTTTTCTATCGTATTCTGTCGCTATCACAACCGGAGGAATGAAATCAATGATATGGATCACAGGCGATACGCATGCGGACTTTTCCCGGCTTTATAAGCCGCTCCCAGGCGTGAAACTTCATCGGCCGACCCGTCAAGACTACGTGATCATCTGCGGAGATTTCGGCGGTGTCTGGTCGGATAGTCCGCGCCAAACCGCCGAACTCAACCGCCTCGCCAAACTTCCGTTTACAATTTTGTTTTTGGACGGAAATCATGAAAACTACGATATGCTGGCGGAATTCCCCGTCAAAAGCTGGTGCGGTGGCAGCGTTCAGGTCATCCGAGACAACATACTGCATCTCATGCGCGGTCAAGTCTATACCATTGAGGGAAAGACGTTTTTTACGATGGGCGGGGCAGCCTGTCACGACATCCAAAATGGTGTGCTCGATCCGGTGGATCCGATGTTTGATGTGATGTATCGAGAGCTCAGTTTTCAAAACAGATTCTTTCGCATCAAACACTATACATGGTGGGAGCAAGAGATGCCTTCCCAGCTGGAACTGGAAGCCAGCTGGTGCAAGCTTTCGGAGTATGACTTTCAGGTCGACTATATCTTAACGCACTGCGCGCCAACAAACCTGCAAAACGAAATCGCCGCCGTCCTGCACAATGATACTTACCCCACAAACGACCTGACAGACTTTTTACAGCGCATCTATGATCGGTGTTCCTATTCGCATTGGTTCTGCGGGCATTATCATCGGCCAATGGACATCTCGGCAACGTTCCATGTACTATATGAACCGATTCTATCATTACCGAAAGTTTGATTGCTAAATAAGCCCGCCAGTTGGCAAGATGACCATCCTCTTCCGAGCATTTATTCGAAAATCGCTTGATTGCGCGCGTAACTTACACAATCCGCTATTAATTGATTTTTTCAGCCATTTTCTCTATGTCATGGATTCTGTTCGTCCTTGTCATATCAACAGACGGGAAAACCGTACGAATGAATAGGAGAAAAATGCATGAAGAAGAAATTGTTCGCAGCCCTGGTCATGGTTCTCTGCCTCGCTTACACGGGCAGCACGTTTGCACTCGCACCGGAATCGCACGAAGTAACTCGCAATGCCATCCTGTCTACCCTTTCGGTCGATTGCGGTCTGACCAACAACGGCGGCGGCTCTTACACCGCCTGGGGAAGCGCATCTTCCAGCGTGAGCGAAACCATCACGGTCACCGTGAAGCTCTATCGCGTCGTCGGCAGCACGTTGACGCTGATCACCTCCGGCAGCAATACCGCAACGGGAACCAGCGCCTCTGTCAGCAGAAACGCAACTTTATCCGCGGGCAGCTATCGCGTCGTCGCAACCGCGACCGGCAGCATATCCTCCTCCGCCAGCAGAACGCGTAATTACACCGTCAGCTGAGAAGCCAAATACAACGTGTGAAAAAAAAGAGTGGCGCATGAGCGCCACTCTTTTTGATGCATGATTCGTTTACGAGAGCAAATCCCAGATCAGATCAACGTCAACCCCCGCGTCGGCATAGATTACGAGGATCGAATTATCCAGCAACACTACTCCATCAAACACGCCGCTTTGCGTATCGATTGCATACTGTATCGTTCTGCCGTCCAGAACTGTTTTTTGCTTGATTTCGCCTGAGAACGATACAGATTGCCCGTCTCCCTTGTACCATTTTTCGATGACATTGATGCTCAAGTCATCGGCTGTGCGATAACTCGTGCGCAGAGACTTGCCCGTGAAGATGTTGTTATTCTCCACCACTTCCACACACGTCAGCTGAGAACTTACCAGCTCAAAAGCATCCTGGCCACTGGCGGACTCAAATGCTGCGACGGAATCATAGTTGACAGGCTTTTTCTCCATAATGAGGTTGCCGTCTTCATCATATCCGTACTCCGCAGTCTGCTCTTGCGTGAGCGTTTCCGGCACATCATATCCGCGCTGTTCGTAGAGCGCTTTCTCATCCGCCTGATCAATCTGAAGCTGATTTTCAATGATGGTGGCAACATAGTTGAATATGCCTTCCGCAATCGCGCGTCCTGCAGGAACCAGCGTAAAGAAGCCGAGTATCAATACAAGAATGATACTGCTGATCGCAAGCCGCCTGTGTCTGCGCAGCGAGCGCGCTGCATCGCGCAGCCTTGTGCGCCAATCTCCGGCAGCTCTGCGCTCCGCCTCATCCAGTGCGCGATAAAATCCGGTCCAGGAATCCGCGGACAAGGTGGATTGCGCCTCCGCGCGCATGATCAGCGCGCGCGCGGATATCGTACACTGCGCGGCCATAACCTTGGCTTCCGCTTCCGAGCGCACAAAGAGATCGTCCACGCGATAAAGCTGGCCGCGTATTAAAGTTCTTGCTTTTTCTTGACTCATTCGTCGTTTCAAATGATGTCACCTCGGTTTCAACAGGAATAGCACCATCAGCGCAAAGAACAGCGATTGATCCGCTGCTTTCTTGACGAGCTTGCTGCGAATTCGAACAAACCGTTGACTGAGTGTATTTTTGTTGATGGTTAGTTTTTTTGCCACTTCGTCCAGCGAGTAGCCATCGAAGAAGTAGAGGTAAAACGCCTCTCGCATCTCCGGTGAATAGGCCGTAAGCTCCTGCCTCAGCCATGCCATCGCGGCCTCGCCAACCGCACTCTCTTCGACGGATTCCGTTCCGGGAATCTGCGAAAATACATCCGGCTCGGATGGAACCTCGCGCTGCGACTTCTTGAGTGTATTGATGTGCGCATGGCGAAGACAGGTACGAAAGAATGCCATCGGGTGCTCTATGCTGCTTGCCGGACGGTCGTTTCTTGCGATGGACTCCGCCAAATCCTGCATGAGATCCATCGCGTCGTCTTCATTTCGCGTCAATTGAAACGCAACACCAAGCAGCGCCTGGTATTGCTTGACAAACAAATCGGAAAGCTTTTCTTGCATGAACTGTTTCCGCCTCGTGAAAAAAGCGTACCGGTGTCACTCCGAGGAGATCGACCGATCACAGCCATCATACCATTTTTCACCGACAGAAACATAGAGTCTTTCCACACGATATCGCGCATCATACCAATCTTTTCGTCTCCGGAATACTTGAAACGCGTGTTTCACAATGGTATCCCAGTCAAAGGGCAACTCTTCCATCCAATTGCACGGGTCTTCCTCGTATTGCCAAATACCAATGGAATAGATCAGGTCATACGGACAGGTCATTTGAAAATAACACAGCAGTTCGGCAATCCAAACATCCGATGGCTGCTCGATCATTAGGATCAAATGCCGGTATCCGCGCTCCGTCAGCGAGTGAAAAAAGCGCTCGATCTGGCGCTTGCCTTCCGAGCAATGCGAGCAATAGCGGGAAATCGCGCCTGCAATCCTCGGATGGAAGTCTACGTAAATCATGCAGGCTCTTCTTCTCACCGCCGGTTACTCCTCCCGCCACTTACTTATTAGACAATCGAACTCATCGGTTCGTGACAGGTTTTGACAAAAAACGTTGGTTATTTAGCGGTATTTAGCTTGTATATACCGATTAAAGGCGTGATTGCACAAAATTAGCGGACAAAAAAAGAGCCCGGCGCGATGCCGGACTCTCACTATTCTGATCCCTATTTTTATTTTAACGCATTCCGCGTATGCTAGATTCCCAAATACCGAATGACTTGCTCCGCCGCCTTCACCGCGTCCGCACTCGCACGCACGACGAGACTCTGCCCCGTTCGCATATCTCCCGCGGCAAACACGCCGGCTCGCGAGGTCGCATATGTTGTTTTATCCAGCGTGATATTGAGCGCGCCCGGCAGATACGTCTCCGCGCCAACAAATCCCATGGCGATCAGCACGTCCGTGGCTGCCTGCCTCCGGATGGTGGATTCGATCTGCTTTGGTACGCGTCCGCGCTCCGTCGTCACCCACTCCACTTGTGCGGTCTCGATGCCGGTCACGCCGCTTGTCTCGTTGCCGACAATGGACACAGCTGTGATTTCAAACGTTCTCGGGTCTCTGCCGTAAAGCCAGATCGCCTCCTGTTGACCGTAGTCGGTCTTGAGTACGATCGGCCAGCGCGGCCAGGGGTTATCCAGCGCGCGCGTCTCCGGCGAGGGCGGCATGATCTCGAGTTGGATGACCGAGTTTGCGCCAAGTCGGATGCTTGTCGCTACGCAGTCGTTGCCCGTGTCGCCGCCGCCGATGACAACGACCTTTCTCCCTGCAAGAGGCTTTT
>JBDKRF010000083.1:0-7005 GCA_039683525.1 Clostridiaceae bacterium | reverse complement strand
ACGACCAACGGCATACTTTGGGGGCCCCTTTCCGCAGCGGCTACCGTATGCGTCCTGCCGATGCTGGTTTTCGCACTTATTCTTCAGCGCTGGATCGTGCGTGGTTTATCGTTCGGTTCGGTTCGTGGATAGAACGATTTAAATGAGGTGATGAAATGTTGTCAATTGCTGAAATTTGGGACAGGTTTTGGTGGTCCCTTATGATATCGATTTTGATCGGTTTGGGCTGGCTTAAGTTTATTGATCCGCTGCTGATGGAAAACCACATATACGTCGGCATCAGTATCTCACTTCTCGCAGGATCAGCATACTTTATAACAGGAATCTGTAAGATGGTTCGAATTAAAAAACTTGAAAAAGAGCTGGAAAAGAAGGCTTATGCTGAAATGATGCAGCAGCTCGGTGCGGAGGTACGCCATGATTGAGCTTCGCGGAGTAACGAAGCGGTTCGGTCAGAATTTTGCAATAAAAAACCTTTCCTTCGCGAGCGAGGGGAATGAGTTTGTCGTAATCGTTGGACCTGCAGGCGCGGGTAAATCTACAACGCTGCGACTTGTTGCCGGCATTATGAAACCGAATTACGGTGAAATCTACTTTAACGCGAATATGGTAAACGATATTCCACCTGAACGGCGAAATGTTTCCATGGCATTTGAAAACTATGTTCTGTATTCGCACCTGACAAACTATAATAATCTGGCTTTTCCGCTCCGAGCCAAGAAAGTCCCTGAGCCACAGATTCGGGAGCGTGTTCTTCGCATGGCGCATGTGCTTGGCATTGAGAATGAACTTGACCGAAAACCAGGTTTCCTTAGCGGTGGTCAGAGACAGCGAGTTGCACTAGGTCGTTGCTTGATTCGCGAAGCAGATGTATTTTTGCTCGATGAGCCGATTTCTCATTTGGATGCTCGGCTCAAAATTCATATGCGCTCAGAACTCAAGAATATCTGCGCAGAGAAGAATGCAACTGTCGTTCACGTGACACATGATTACCGCGAAGCGATGTCACTTGCGGATCGCATGATCGTACTCAATCAAGGTGTATTGATGCAAATGGGATCACCACAAGATGTTTACCACCGACCCGATAACGAATTTGTCGCGCATTTCGTTGGGGATCCACCGATGAGCTTTATCGACGCAAGTCTTCAGCAGCAGGATGGTCAGTTGAAATTCGTTCTTGAAAATACTGAGTGTTCCATTCCGGTCGCTCAGGATTTCAATTCTGCGCTGGCGACTAATGCGGCAACCATTCGCTTGGGCCTTCGCGCGAACTGTACGACGCTTGCGCAATCGAAGAATGCCGATCACACGGTGCCCGGTAAGGTATATTTGATTGAATCACAGGGTCACAGGCGGCTTGTTTCGGTTAAATTAGAAAAAGCAATCGTGCGTATTATTGTGCCATACGATCAGGATTGGGAAATTGGCCAGCAAACCTGGCTGAGGGTACAAGCGGATTATCTGCATGTGTTTGCAGATGGTAAAGCTATTTACCATCCTGACGAATGCAACGTGATCCAAAGGAGGGCTTGATGTATGGCATCCATTACACTCACGAATGTAGATAAGAAATATGGAAAAGTCCATGCTGTGCGGGGCATCTCGATGGAGATTGAGGATGGCGAATTCATTGCTTTCCTTGGCCCATCCGGCTGTGGGAAGTCTTCCACGATGCGAATGATTGCAGGGCTTGAAGAAATCACGGGCGGAGATATTCTCTTTAACAATCAGTCAGTTATTAGAAAGCGTCCGAGCGAGCGAAATGTTGCGATGGCGTTTGAGAATTACGCGTTGTATCCGACACTCAATGTTTATGAAAACTTGGCGTTTCCGCTACGATCATCTGGCCTGAAGAATGCAGAAGTCGACAAGCGCGTAAGAGAGATGGCCGAAGTGATTAGTCTCACAGCAATTCTGCAGAAAAAGACGACCGATTTAAGCAGCGGTCAAGCACAAGCGGTTGGCCTTGCGCGCGCCTTGATGCGCAAACCGAACGTACTGCTGCTTGACGAACCGATTTCGCATCAAGACATTAGCCTACGTTTCCAGATGCGCATGTACATAAAACGACTACATATCGATCTGGGTTATTCGATGATTCTTGTTACGCATGATCAGGAAGACGCATTATCTATGGCTGATCGCGTTGCTGTCATGGAGAAGGGACAACTACACCAGATCGCGACACCTCGAGAAATCTATGACCATCCGGCTAACTTGTTTGTTGCAGGATTTATTGGGGATATTCCAATGAACTTTCTGTCTTGTTATGTTTGTACAGAGAATGAAAGGTTATATGCGTCAGGAAGTGGCTTCAAAATTGATATTACTGAAAAGTTTGGTAGAGCAACTCTGCCGCTGAAGTTGATCATAGGGATTCGGCCGTACGATTTGATGGTTTCAGATCAAGAAGGTGAAATCACAGCACGTGTGATCAATGTAGAACGTTTGGGAGATATGAATATTATTCTGGCGGATTGCTACGGAGAGCGTATTCAAGTTGCGGCTTCAGTACAGTGTAACCCTTCGCGCGATCAAAGCATTCACCTCAAGGTAAAAGCATCTTGCATATCATTGTTTGATCAGACAACTGGCGACGCAGTTACTTCCTGTTAAATCGGGAAGCATAATAATAAGGAGGATTTAGAAATGATTAAAGTAAACGATTGGGGATACACTAATCCCATTGTATCTGATCTCTATGGGAAACCACCGCTTGTATGGAAGGACATGGATATTCACCTTGTAGTGTATGAAACGGACATGGAAAATATTGAAAAGGTGATTCCGGAGCCGCTTCGTCCGCGTACCAATCTTGTAATTGTTTGGCAATCTCATTTCGATTTAGGTACAACACAGGGGTCATTCAGTGAAACTGCTATTTACGTACAAGTAGAATACAAAGGTCTGAAAGGCGACTACGAACCGTTTTTGTATGTTGACAATCATCTCCCACTAACAGGGGGGCGCGAAATCTGGGGATATCAAAAAAAGATGGCTCACATGGATTGGGCGCCAGACATGGAAGCAGTCCGCTGGCAAACAAATCGTCTGGGACACGAAATTGTCAAAGCGCTCGTCGTACCGCGTTATGAAGCTAAGATGTCCGAAATTCCCTGGAGTCCGGATGGTGTGTTCTCACTCAAATATATTCCGAGCGCAGAAGAAGGCGGCGAACCAATTCGCCAACTGATTCTAACGGAAGGCAAATTTACTGCGCATGAAGGGAAATTCTTCGGTGGCCCTGCGTCGGTCAAGTTTGAACGCAGCGAAATCGACCCCACATATTTACTGGAACCAAAGAAAATTCACGGCGGTTTCTTCGGGAAGGGAGACCTCTATCTGCCAATGGGCAAAATTGTCCACGACTATAAATAAGAGTTGCTAGACGAGGAAGTGGATTTATACGACGCTCAAGTAATTATTGTTTTAATAGAAAAGTGGCGCCGTATATGACACGGCGACACTCTAAAAATAACAGTTTTCATTTTGATTGAAGATTCAAAATTCCGGCAGACTTGGAAAGCCAAAGGAGTATCATCTATGAACCTAGAACCTGCAACGCAACCCACAATGTATTTCATCGGCGTCACGACCACGAAATCGTCCATCATGAAGGTCTTTCCGGAATGGGCAAAAGCGCTTGGCATTGACGCCGTGTTAAAGGGAATCGATATCGCGATCCACGAAGACCCCGCGGTCTACCGCGAAGTCGTCAGCTTCATCAAAAACGATCCGTTCTCGGTCGGCGCACTTGTGACCACGCATAAGATCGATCTTTATGAAGCGGCAAAAGTCCTGTTTGACTATCTCGATCCGCTCGCGCTGGCGTTTGGCGAGCTCTCGTCGATCAGCAAGCTCGACGGCAAGCTTTGCGGCCACGCGAAGGATCCAATCACATCCGGTCTGTCTCTGGACGAGTTCGTGCCGGAGGACTACTTCAAGAAAACCGGCGCGGAAGTGTTCATCATGGGCGCGGGCGGCAGTGCGATCTCGATGGGCTACCACCTGATGCAGGAGCGCTTCAAGGGCGGTTATCCCGGCAAGATCATCATCGCCAACCGCAGCCAGCCGCGCCTGACCGAGATCGAAAAGATCTTCAAAAAACTGGATCCCGGCGGCATCGTGTTTGAGTACTATCTCACGCCGGAAGCGGAGCAGAACGATGCGATCCTCGCCCGCGTCAAGGAAGGCTCCGTCATCGTGAACGCGACCGGCCTCGGCAAAGACCGTCCCGGCAGCCCGCTGACGGACAACGCGGTGTTCCCGAAACGGTCGCTTGTGTGGGAGATCAATTACCGCGGCGATCTGAAGTTCATGCATCAGGCTCTGGCGCAAAAGGAGCGACAGCAGCTGACCGTGATCGACGGTTGGAAATACTTCATCTACGGCTGGACGGCGGTGGTTTCCGAGGTGTTCCACATCCCGATTACGGGAAAAACGTTGGATCGCTGTGACGAAATCGCGAGCAAGTTCCGTTAACGAAGGACAGGAGAGATAGTATGAGCAGCAATGCAAATGCAGATAAATTCAACTGGGTGCAGGGGTTTACGGTCGATTACGACCTCAAGACCGGCATGTCCAACAGCAGCGCAGTCACCAGCAAGCGCCGAGTTTCCAATATGCGCGGCATGTTTGCCGACGAAGGCGCGACAGAAGCGCTGATTCAAAACGGCGATCCGCTCGTATACGAGTTCTACGAGATGGGCGCACCCGAAAAAAGCAGCGATCTCGCCTTTGGATCCAGCATCACCTACCCCGGCAAGGTCGGCAACGAATACTACATGACCAAAGGGCATTTCCACACGATTCTCGCGACCGCCGAGGTGTACTATTGCCTCAGCGGCGAGGGATGCATGCTGCTGGAGAGTCCGGAAGGCGGCTGGAGCGCGCAGCCGCTCAAGCCCGGCGTGATGGTCTATGTCCCGCCGCGTTATGCACACCGCAGCATCAACACGGGCAGCGTACCCATGGTGACGTTCTTCTGCTTCCGCGGCGATGCCGGGCACGATTACGGCACCATCGAAACCAAGGGCTACCGCAAGCTGATCGTCGAACAGGACGGCAAACCCGTCGTCGTCGACAATCCAAAGTGGAAGTAACGCGCATGAAAGTATTGATTACCCCTACGTCTTTTCTGAAAAACCCCGAAGCCAAAGCCATGGTCGAGGCGTTTGCAGACGAGATCGTGTACAATCCGCAGTCACGCCCGCTGGAAGCGGAGGAAATCCTCGCACTGCTGGACGGCGTTGATGGCTACATCGCGGGCCTTGATTACATCACGGCGGACGTCATCCGCCGCGCACCCGCAAGCCTGAAGGTGATCTCCCGCTACGGCGCGGGCGTCGACCGGGTCGATCTGGAAGCCGCGAAGGAACGCGGAATCATGGTTACAAACACACCGGGTACCAACGCGGTCGCCGTGTGCGAGCTTGCGTTTGGGCTGATGCTCAGCCTCGCGCGCTCGATTCCGCGGCTCGACAGCGCCGTGAAGAAGGGCGAGTGGCCGCGCAACGACGGGACAGAGCTCGCGGGCAAGACGCTCGGTATCGTCGGCTTCGGCGCGATCGGCAAAAACCTCGCGACGCGGGCGCGTGCGTTTGACATGCGCGTCGTGGCGTTCGATCCGTATTTTGATCAGGCGTTTGCAAGCCAGCACGGCGTGGAGCAGAAAACGCTGGACGAGACCATCGAAAGTGCAGACTTCCTCTCGCTGCATGTGCCGCTGACGAAGGAAACCAAGTATATGATCGGTGAGCAGGCCATCGCGCGCATGAAGAAGGGCGCGTTCATCATCAACACCGCGCGCGGCGGACTGATTGACGAAGCAGCCGCGTCAAGCGCGCTGAAGTCCGGCAAGCTCGGCGGCATCGGACTGGACGCCTATGAGGTGGAGCCGGTGACGGATTCGCCGCTGCTGGGGCTTGACCGTGTGGTCATGACCCCGCACACCGGCGCGCACACGAACGAAGCCATCGCCGGAATGGGCATCATGGCGGCGCAGAACCTGATCGACGTACTATCGGGCAAAGACTGCAAATACAAGATTGTGTAAACGAGGAAAAAGAAGATGGATAAAGCTCAGGTTATCAAAAAACTGACCGACTGCGGCGTGGTCGCGGTCGTGCGCGCGGAGAGCGCCGATCAGGCGAAGAAGATCGCCGCGGCCTGCATGGAAGCAGGCATCGTCGGCATCGAGATCACGTTTACGGTCCCGGGTGCACTGAAGATCATCGAAAGCCTCTGCGCGGAATATACCTCCGACCAGATTCTGGTCGGCGCGGGCACCGTGCTGGACAAAGAAACCGCACGCGCGGCGATTCTCGCGGGCGCAAAATACGTCGTCAGCCCCTGCCTGGATGTCGAGACGGTGCAGCTGTGCAACAACTACGGCGTGCCCTGCATGCCGGGCGCGATGACGGTCAAGGAAGCGGTCGAGGGCATGAAAGCCGGCGCGGATATCATCAAGATTTTCCCCGGCGAGCTCTTCGGGCCGAGCATCATCAAGGCGTTCAAGGGCCCCCTGCCGCAGATGAAGATGATGCCCACAGGCGGCGTGACCGTCGAGAACATTCCCGACTGGATCAAAGCGGGTGCGGTCGCCGTCGGCGCGGGCGGCAGCCTGACTGCGGGCGCGAAAACGGGCGACTATGCCTCCATCGTCACCATCGGCAAGCAGATGGTGGAAGCGGTCAAAAACGCGAGAAAATAATCGATCCTTGCCCGGACGAAACATCGGGCGGCGAGCAAAAATTGGGGACGCCTTTGCGTCCCCAATTGCGATACAACTACCACTGGAATTTTGGAGTAGCAGCATGCGAATGATCAGAACCGTGACAGGCGATATCGACCCGAAACAACTCGGCTGGTGCCAATGCCACGAGCATATCTTTGTCGCGGACGGGCCTTCGAGAAAAATCAGCGCCGCGCTGTACATGGACGATTTTGACAAGTCGCTGTCGGAAACGCGGCTTTACAAAGCAGCCGGTGGCGCGAGCTTCG
>JBDKRF010000082.1:0-3146 GCA_039683525.1 Clostridiaceae bacterium | reverse complement strand
CCAGTTGTATCCGGCTTATTTGCGCAACCAACGAGCGCGACAACACCGACGAGACTCAGCGCGATGATCAATGCTTTCTTATTCATTCTCATATCCTCCGGTTAGTTGAGTTCAATCGTCACGGTTGCGTTGGTGCCGATCAGGTTTTGCAGATCTACGGCATCTGTGATTTGAATTTTCACAGGAATCAGCTGCGTTACCTTTGTATACGTGCCGCTGGTGCTGAAGCTCATGGTGTTTCCGGCGATGGCGGTTTGCGTCGTGCGGTCGATTTCGCGCACGTAACCCATATAGGTCATTCCAGGATATGCGTCGAGCTTGAGCTTGACGCTTTGGCCGACCTTGATCTTCGCAATTTGGGTCTCCTCAATATTTGCCTGCACATAGATGTCGGAGGTGTCTGCAACGACGGCAGCTACCGTCGTGGGACCAACCAGCTGATTGACCGTTGCGTTGGCTTGCACGATTTCGCCGTCGATGGGAGAACGCAGATAACCGATGTTATCCACTTTTCCGATGATTTCGTTCGCCTTGACGGTGCTTCCTACATGGACGGAGAGCTTGGAAAGCTTCCCGCCGCCCATTGGCACGATGGTGTAGAATTTCGCCGCTACCTTCGCGTTGTCGGTCGTGAGGCTGTTGGCGGCGTTCCAGATGAAGTAGTAGCCGATTCCGCCTCCAATTATGATCAGCAACGCTAAGATGCCAAATAGTTTGACACCAAAGCTCACTTTCTTTTTTCCGGTCTTTTCCGGCGTCACGGATGCAGTCGTTTCCATAGTTACGTATCCTTTCTATGCTTTGAATTGCGAGTTATATAATTCTGCGTAAAAGCCGTTTGCGGCAAGAAGCTGTAGGTGGGTGCCCTGCTCCACAATGTCACCATCCCGCATGACGAGAATCAGATCCGCGTTACGGATGGTCGAGAGCCTGTGCGCAATGATAAAGCTGGTTCTGCCATGCATGAGGTGATCCATCGCGCTCTGAATCAGCACCTCGGTACGCGTGTCGACCGAACTGGTGGCTTCATCCAGAATCAGGATCTTCGGATCGGACAGCACGACGCGGGCAATCGTCAGCAGCTGCTTCTGCCCCTGCGAGAGATTGCTGGCTTCCTCGTTGAGCTCCATCTGATATCCACCGGGCAGCGCCTGGATGAACTCGTGGCATCGCGCAGCCTTTGCCGCCGCGATCACCTCGGCATCCGTTGCGTTGAACGTTCCGTAGCGGATATTCTCCATGACCGTGGCGTTATAAAGCCAGGTATCCTGCAGCACCATTCCGAAGTGCGCGCGCAGATCGTTTCGGGTATAGTTCTGTATGTCTACGCCATCGATGCAGATGTTTCCGCCGTTGATATCGTAAAACCGCATCAGAAGCTTGACGATGGTCGTCTTTCCGGCGCCCGTCGGCCCGACGATTGCGATCTTCTGACCGGGCTTGATGTTGGCGGTGAAATCCTTGATGATAATCTGGTCGGGATTGTAACCAAACCGGACATTCTGGAAGTTGACCGCGCCGTTTGCGGCGTCGCAGGTGTTCTCAACGGGTGTGTCTACACTCTCCTCGGCTTCATCCAGAAACGCAAACACGCGCTCGGCTGCGGCAGCGGTTGACTGCAAGGTGTTGGAGATCGAGGAGAGCTGTGCGATCGGCTGCGTGAAGCTCCTCATATATTGGATGAAGGATTGGATATCTCCGATCTCCACAACTTTTTTGACCGCGAGATATCCGCCCAAGATACAGACGGCGACATAGCCGAGGTTGCCGACCGCGTTCATCACGGGCATCATGATACCGGTGAAGAACTGCGAGTTGACCGCGACTGTGCGAAGCTTGGCGTTGGTCGCACCAAACGTTTTGAGGGAAGCCTCTTCGCCGTTGAAGGCCTGCACGATATTGTGCCCGCTGTACATCTCTTCTACGTGGCCGTTAAGTTCGCCAAGGTGTTTTTGCTGCGCTGCGAAATACACCTGAGATTTTTTTACGATGCCCATCACGATACCCGCGGACAGCGGAAGGACGAACAAGGCAACCAGCGTCATGAGCACGTTGATGGAAAGCATCATTACGAGCACGCCCAGAATCATAGTGGCGGAGGTGATGAGCTGCGTGATGCTCTGGCTCAGCGACTGGTTGATCAAGTCGATGTCGTTCGTGATGTAGCTGAGCACCTCGCCGTGGGTCTTGGTGTCAAAGTACTTCAGCGGGAGGCGGTTCATCTTCGCGGAAATCGCGCGGCGCAGGTCGAAGGAAACATTGTTGGAGACCTTTGCCATGATGAACCCTTGCAGGAAGGTACACAAGGCGGACAAGAGATATAATCCGATCAGCCATGCGATGATTTTGCCCATATAGGTAAAGTCTGTATAGAGGCCGGAACCGGACGCATACGCAAGCAAACCCTCGACCAGCTTGGTCGTCACCTTGCCCAGAAGCTTCGGGCCGACGATGGAAAACACGGTTGAGATGATCGCAATCAGCATGACCGCGATGATCGTCATTTTATAGGGAGACAGGTAGGTGATGAGGGTCTTCATGTTCTTCTTGAAGTCCTTTGGTTTCTCCACAGGACCTCGTCCCATCATACCCGGACCACCCATTCCTCCACCGGGACGCTGCGGCATTGCGCCGCCTTGACGCGCTTTCGTTTCGCTCATTGCTTCAGTTCCTCCGCGCTCAACTGAGAAGATGCGATCTCATAATAGATGTCGCAGCTCTTCAGAAGCTCCTGATGCGTTCCGACTCCTGCAATCTTGCCCTGATCCAGAACAACGATCTGATCCGCGTACATGATCGTACTCACGCGCTGCGCAACGAGCAGGATGGTGCTTCCCTTCAACTCTTGGCTGATCGCCTCGCGAAGCCGCTGATCCGTTTTGAGATCCAGCGCGGAGAAGGTGTCGTCAAACACATAGATCGGGGCATCCTTGGCCAGTGCCCGCGCAATGGAAAGCCTCTGCTTTTGACCGCCGGATACGTTTGTTCCGCCCTGCGAGATATGGGAATCATACTGGTCTTCTTTATCCAGGATGAATTCCGTTGCCTGGGCGATCTCCGCTGCCTTTTCGATCCGCTCGGTAGACATCGAATGATCCGCATAGGAAAGATTTTCTGCAATCGTGCCGGAGAAGAGCAGACTCTTC
>JBDKRF010000081.1:0-5804 GCA_039683525.1 Clostridiaceae bacterium | reverse complement strand
CAATCAACGAAAGCGTCGCGCTCACCAAGGAAGTCGGAAAATCCGGCCTTGCGAACTTCGTCAACGCGGTGCTGCGAAACATCGACCGCGACCGTGCCTCTCTCCCGCCGTTTCCAGCGGAGCCTATAGCAAGGCTCTCGATTCAGTATAGTTACCCAGAGTGGATTGTGCGCGAATGGGTTTCCCGATTTGGCGAAGCGCAGGCGGAAGCGCTGCTCTCCCATCCGGTTTCCCGCCTTGAAGTGCGCGCGCAGTATCCTTTCACTCGCGAAGAACTGCAAAACGTGCTGCCCGTCGCGAGCGAAGTCAATCAGCTGGACGAAAACTCGCTCGCGCTTGCAGATGGATTCGACCTCGCGTCAAATCCGCTCTTTTTAGAAGGAAAATTCACCGTGATGGGCGAAAGCGCAATGCTCGCCTGCCGCGCACTGGGCGACATGCGCGGAAAAAGCGTTCTCGACGCCTGCTCCGCCCCCGGCGGCAAGAGCGCGTATCTTGCAAGTTTGATGCAGAGCGATATCCGCCTCACCTGTTGTGAACTGCATCCGCATCGCAAGGAACTGCTCGATAAAACGCTTGCTCGGCTGCATGTCTCCGCCGAAACGATGGTGAAAGACGCTGCCGTGTTCGACCCCGCGTTTGAAGCAGCCTTCGACGGCGTACTCATCGACGCGCCCTGCAGCGGGCTGGGACTGCTCTCCGACAAGCCGGACATCCGCTACAGCAAATCGGAGGCGGACATCACGGCGCTCGTCGAGATTCAGAAGAACATTCTGGACGTTTGCGCGCGCTATGTCATGCCCGGCGGCGTGCTGGTGTACGCCACCTGCACGATCTCACTGCGCGAGAACGAGGAGCAGGTTGCCGCGTTTTTAGAACTTCATCGCGAGTATAAATTGGAAGAGATTCCGATTTTGCTGCCAAACGACGGACAGATTCAGCTGCTGCCGCATGTTCACCACACCGACGGATTCTTTATTGTGAGGATGAGAAGATGTATTTAGCCGACCTTTCGAAAACCGAAGTAGAACGTCTCTTATCCGAGTTGAGCGAGCCGAAGTATCGCGCGGGTCAGGTTTGGGATTGGCTCAATCGCGGAGCACGACCGCAGGAGATGTCCAATCTCCCCGCCGCATTACGGGAAAAACTCGCGCAAATCCCCTACGGCGGCGTAACCATCGAGCGCAAATTATTCTCCGAAAAAGACGGAACGGTCAAGTATCTCTTTCGGCTGGAGGATGAAAACCTTGTCGAAGGCGTGTTGATGCGCTATCATTATGGTAATACGCTGTGTCTCTCTACGCAGATCGGCTGTAGCATGGGTTGCAAGTTCTGCGCCTCGACACTGGATGGTTGCGTGCGGAATCTGCGTGCCGGCGAAATGCTCGGACAAATCTTCGCGGTCGAGCGCGATGAGCCACCAAAGGAAGCGGGACACCGCACGGTGACAAACATTGTATTGATGGGCAGCGGAGAACCGCTGGAAAACTATGAGAACGTCGTTGCGTTTCTCAACCGCGCAACCGCACAGGACGGCCTTCGCATCAGCCCGCGCAATATCTCCGTCTCCACCTGCGGCATCGTGCCAAAGATCGCGCAGTTTTCGCAGGACGCGCCGCATGTGACACTCTCGATATCGCTGCACGCGCATGACGACGAAACGCGCTCCTCGCTTATGCCGATCAACAAGGCTTACCCCATCGGCAGCGTCATCGCAGCCGCGAAAGACTACGCGGAGAAAACCGGTAGACGTGTCGTGTTTGAATATGCGCTCATCGGCGGCGTCAACGACTCCCTTACTGACGCCGACGCACTGGCAAAGAAACTCCGTGGCATCATGTGTCACGTCAACCTGATCCCGCTCAACCCCGTGCCGGAGCGCGGTCTAAACGGTGTCACCCGGGCAGAGGCGGATCGATTTGCCGCCCGGCTAACGGAACGAAACATCTCGGCAACCGTCCGCCGCGAAATGGGGACGGATATCGAAGGCGCTTGCGGACAGCTGCGCAGGAGGATTCTGCATGAAATACGCGGTGAAAACTGACATCGGTAAGCGTGTCCATAACGAGGACAGCTACCTGTTATCCGAGAAGAAAGATCTTCCGATGCTGTTTGCCGTGGCAGACGGTATGGGCGGGCATGCGGCAGGTTCTGTTGCAAGCAGCCTGTTGGTCAAGCAGTTGACGACGTTTGACTGCATCGTCGAGCCGGATCGCGAGCTGGTGATGCTGCGTCAGGCGATTGAAGCCGCGAACGCTGGCATCTTTCATGCAGCGGAAAAAGACCGCGCCTTACGCGGCATGGGTACCACGCTGGTTGCCGCATTGATCTTAGGCAATGAGTACATCGCGGCTAATGTTGGCGACAGCAGAATGTATCAGTATCATCATCATTCGCTTGAAGCCGTTACGACCGATCACTCTCTGGTCGAGCAGCTGGTATTAGCTGGCGTGATAACAAAAGATGAAGCCCGCGTGCATCCGCAGCGCAACATCATTACGCGCGCAATGGGTGTCTCCCCGAAAGTCGATGTCGATCTGTTCGAGCGTACCTGGAGCCCTGGAGATATCCTCGTCATCTGTTCGGATGGCCTGCACGGTGCGATCGAAGAAGACGACTTGATCACCGTGCTGTCCTCCAACCGCTCGCTGGAAAGTATGTGCGACGTCATGATTCAGCTCGCGCTGGATAACGGCGGCACGGATAACATCACCGTCATCCTCGTTCGGTTTGAGGAGGGCGACGCGGTATGATTGCACAAGGTACTATCGTTGGACATCGCTATCGCATCATCGATCTCATCGGAACGGGCGGCATGGCGCATGTTTATCGCGCCGTCAACCTCAGCACCCGCAAAGTCGTCGCCATCAAAGTGCTCAAGGATGAATACCGCAACGACGCGGAGTTCTTGCGCCGCTTTGAGCGCGAAGCGCGCGCGGTGCTGCATCTGTCTCATGAAAACATCGTTCGCGCATTTGATGTTGGCGAGACGGACGACCTGCCATACATCGTACTCGAGTTTGTGGATGGCAAAACGCTGAAAGAAATTTTGGATGAGAATGGGCCGATGCCCGCGCGCATTGCGGTGGCGCTCGTCGTGCAGGTGCTCGATGCATTGGGCGCAGCGCACGCCGCAGGAATCATTCACCGCGATGTCAAGCCACAAAACGTGATCGTGATGCAAAGCGGCAAAGTGAAACTGATGGACTTTGGCATTGCGCGCGAAGTGGACGCAAACACCGTCACGTTTGCGGGCGCTACCGTGCTCGGCTCGGTTCATTATCTCTCGCCGGAGCAGGCAAAGGGTTTGCCCGTCTCCGAGGGAAGCGACCTGTATTCCGCGGGCATCATGCTCTACGAAATGCTGACGGGTAGAGTGCCGTTTGACGGGGACAGCTCCGTCTCCATCGCGCTCAAACACATCAGCGATATCCCTGTTCCGCCGATTGAGTTGACCAACAAGGTTTCCCCCGCGCTCAACGATGTCATTCTCCGCGCGCTCAATAAGGACGTCAACCGCCGCTACAGCTCGGCGAGCGATATGAGCGCGCATCTTAGGCGCGCGCTCAAGGAGCCGACCGGTGACTTTGCGCGGTTTGTCCCGACGCAAAAGCCGCCAACACAGAAGAAGCCTGCTCCGAAGAAGAAGGCGCATGGCACGCTTAAAATCGGGCTTACGGTCGGGGTTTTGATCGTGGCGCTGGTAGGTGTATTCATCGTGCTCAGAGACATCTATCAAAATGAATCTGACGATTTTGAAATGGTTCCGACGCTGGTTGACCGCTCGGTTGATGAATCCAAGCAACGTACCGAGAACTTCGGCTTCACCTTTGAGATACAGGACTATGAAAACAGCGACACCGTCGCCAGCGGAGATGTGATCTCTCAAGCGCCCGAAGGCGGAACAAAAGCACGCCGCGGCACCACGATCTACGGCATCGTGAGCCTTGGGCCAGCCTCTCCCATCGTACCAAACTTGATCGGCCTCTCGCCGGATGAAGCGCGGCACACACTAGAGGAGACGGGTCTTGCGCTCGGCAACGTCAGCTACCGCATCTCCGAAGTCGCCATCGGCTATGTCTGCGAGCAGTCTCTGCCGCCGGACACGGAAACAACCAACGGAAAAACGATCGACATCGTTATCAGCGCGTCATCCGAGACGACGTTTGACATGCCGTATGCGATGGATCTTCCGGTCAATCTGATTTTGGATCAGCTCCGTCTGGCGACGTTTAACAACATATTTGTGCGCTACGCCGAGAGCAATATCGTCGAGGACGGCGTTGTTTACTTACAGGATCCGCTGCCCGGGACGCAGGTGCTGCCGGAGATTCCCGTGACCCTGACGGTTTGCGGAAAGCCCGTTTATCCCTATACCTCCGATATCGCGTTTAATCTCGATGTGGACAACAGCGGAACGAAGATGTTTGCCGCCGTGCAGGAGACGTATAACGGGCTTGCATATTATCGAATCTTATTTGAAGCCACGCTGGAAAAGGGCGAGAAAGTGCCCATTTCCTTTACCGCAACCTCCGATGTCGAAGGAACGCGGGAAGTAATTCTCTTCAGCGACGGCAATATTGTCAAGCGACAGGACTTCACATTCGCGGCGAAGGGATCCTGAGCCACCATGCAAGGACGAATTATCAAAGGGATTGGCGGATTCTACGATGTGCTGCTCAACGGCGGCGAAACCGTGACCTGCAAAGCGCGCGGCAGATTTCGCAACGAAGGATTGACGCCGATGGTTGGCGACCTTGTCGAAATCTCGCTACACGAAACCGGTTTTGCGGCGATTGACGACATCCTCCCGCGCAAAAACGCACTGTTGCGCCCGCCGGTTGCGAACATCGATCTTCTCGTCATCGTACTCGCCGCAAGTATTCCTAAGCCGGACTTCCTTCTTGTGGACAAGCTGCTGATTCAAGCGTATACGCTGCGCATTGAGCCGCTGCTTGTGCTGAACAAGATGGACTCCGCTAAGACGGAAATCGCCGAAGAATTCGCGCGTGATTACGCCGCGTTTCGTACATTACTGGTTTCCTCTGCAACCTACGATGGAGTCGACGCGCTGAAAGAAGCACTCACCAACCGCGTCTCCTGCTTTGCCGGACAGTCGGCTGTCGGCAAATCTTCGCTGCTCAACTCGCTGTTTCCGGAGCTTTCCTTGGAAATCGGAGAGCTTGCGAAAAAGACGGATCGCGGCAAGCACACCACGCGTCAAGCTGAGCTATGGCCTTTCTTAGGCGGCGCGGTGCTGGATACGCCGGGCTTTTCGCTGTTTGAGATGACAGCGCTCGAGCAGGACACGCTAAACGCCAGCTACCCGGAGTTTGCGGGTGTCAGTGCTGAGTGCCGCTTTGCCGGTTGCCGGCATAACGCGGAGCCGGATTGTGCGGTAAAGGCGTTGCTAAACTGCGGCAAGCTCTCGCAGGCGCGCTATGCGCGGTATCTGGAGATTCAAACCGAAATCGACGACAAACGCAAGCATCGTTACGATTGACGAAGACTGACCATTCATCCGGATGTCTCTCGTCTAGGAAAATAAAGGAGAACAAAACCATGATCAAAATTGCGCCTTCCATCCTCGCCTCCGATTTCGCAAATCTGGGTCGCGATATCACGTCATTGACGAGTTGGCAGGCGGACTGGGTTCACTTTGACGTGATGGACGGGCATTTTGTGCCTAATCTTTCCTTCGGGCCGCCGATTCTCTCCGCGATTCGCCCGCTGACCAAGCTCCCGATCGACGCGCATCTGATGGTGGAGGACCCTTCCCGCATGATTCCCTGGTTTCTGCAGGC
>JBDKRF010000080.1:0-4856 GCA_039683525.1 Clostridiaceae bacterium | reverse complement strand
AGCTCGCGTCCCAGCGCGGAGAATTTTTGATACGACTCAAAGTCCGGCTTGACCGTCACTAAAAGCGGGCATTTTTGCTTCGCTTGCCAGATGGCTTCGCCCGTCTTGACGCCGAACTTCTTCGCCAGCTCGTTTTTGGCGAGGATGATGCCGTGCCGCGCCTCGGGATTGCCCGCCACCGCGACGGGGTGCGGCCGCAGCGCGGGGTCAAGAAAGCACGCCACTGAGGCATAAAAGCTGTTGAAATCCACGTGGAGAATTCTGCGTCCCATTGGCGCTCCCTTTCCGTCTCCCGGCTGCGCGGAAGGCAATCATTACCGTACGAATTCAGATTTTGATCGCATGATGTCAAATAAAGTGTTTCAAACAGCAGATGCGAACTAACGTTCGTATTTATAGTATAGCGCATTTACGGGGCGTGTCAAGCGCGATTTCGACGCGCGTTGACGCGCACGCAGGGCAATTCCGCGCCGAACTTTCGCGGCAATGGTCGATTTTATGCACTACGGTATGTTATACTGAGATGTCATATGCAACGACAGCGCGCCCCTCGCGTGAAACACACGGAGCGAACACGCAAAGCAGTGCGCGCGCAATAGAATAGGAAGAGGAAAGGGACAAACCGGCATGAACAGCAGGGATCAGATTGCAGATTCACTCAAATGGAGATTGGAAGATATCTACGCTACCGAGGCGCTCTGGGAGGCGGACTATGCGAGCTCTCAGGCGCTGGTTCGTGACTTTCCGGCGCACGAGGGCAAGCTTTCCAAGAGCGCGGATGCACTGTATGCGGCGCTTTGCGACGACAGCAGCATCTGGCAGCTGGTGGAGCGCGTCTATACCTACACCCATCTGCATAAGGACGAGGACAACGGCAGCGCGAAGTATCAGGGCATGACCGACCGCGCGATGCAGCTCTATGTCTCCGCGCAAGCGGCGTCCTCCTTCCTCGATCCGGAGATTTTGACTATTCCCGAAGAGACCTTGCTTTCATGGGCTTCCGAGGAGCGCTTTGCCCGCTTCCGCTTCCGCATTGCGGACGTAGACCGCCGCCGCGCGCACACGCTCTCCACCGAGGAAGAGCGCTTGCTGGCGATGGCGCAGGAGCCGCTCTCCGGCGCGGATAATATCTTCACCATGCTGACCGACGTCGATCTCGACTACGGCACCGTGGTCAACGAAACCGGCGAGGCGGTCAAGCTCACCCACGGCAGCTACAATATGTTCATCGTCAGCCCCGACCGCCGCGTGCGAAAGGACGCTTATGAGACGTTCTACAAAGCCTATCGTGGCATGAAGAACACCCTTAACGCCACCTACTCCACCTCCGTCAAGGGAGACGTGTTTCAGGCGCGGGCGCACAAGTTTGAGGGCGCGCTGGAAGCGGCTCTGCATGGCAACGGCGTACCCGTCGCGGTGTATGAGCAGCTCATCGAGGCCGTACACGAGACGCTGCCGGTGCTGAAGAAATACCTCACTATCCGCAAGCGCGTGATGAAGGTCGATCAGCTGGAGATGTACGATCTCTATGTGCCCATCACGCCGGACGTGGACGACGATATGCCGTATGAGCAGGCAAAGGCGCTCGTCAAAGAGGCGCTCAAGCCCCTCGGCGCGGAGTATCAGACCCTGCTCAATCAGGCATATACGGAAGGCTGGATCGACGTTTACGAAACGCCGGGCAAGACCAGCGGCGCGTTCTGCGCGGAGACCTACGGTGTGCATCCCTATGTGCTGCTCAACTTCCAGGGCAAGACGGACGACGCGTTTACGCTGGGTCACGAGCTAGGCCACGCAATGCACTCGCATTATTCCGCCGAAGCGCAGCCGTTTGAAACCTCGCATTACCGCATCCTGGCGGCGGAGGTTGCCTCCACGGTCAACGAAACGCTGATGACGCACCACCTGCTCAAGGGCGAGACGGATCGCGTCAAGCGCGCCTACTATATCACGCAGTTCCTCGAATCCTTCCGCACGACGTGCTTTAGGCAGACGATGTTTGCGGAGTTTGAGATGAAAGCCCACCGCATGGCGGAGAGCGGAGAGCCGCTGACGGTAGACAGCCTGTCCGAGATGTACCGCGCGCTCAACGAGCTGTATTACGACGGAGCGCATGTGGACGACAACATCGCGCTGGAGTGGATGCGCATTCCGCATTTCTACAACGCGTTTTACGTCTACCAGTACGCGACCGGCCTCTGCTCCGCGGTCAAGCTCGCGGACGACATCCTCCACGGTGGCGCGGTGGAGCGCTATATCAACTTCCTCAAGAGCGGCGGCAGCGATTACCCGATCGAGGAGCTGAAGGCAGCCGGCGTCGACCTGACGAAGAAGGAGAGCATCCTCGCGTCCCTGCGTGTGTTCGCGCAGTATGTGGACGAGCTGGACGCTCTGATGCAGTAATACTTATTATAATTAGAAGGAGTGCTTTTTGAATGGAGACCAAGGAATATAACGAGCAGGAAGCGAAAGCCTATATCCTGAACTGCTTCCGCGAGCAGGGCGACTTTGCCGAGATCACGGACGAGAAAACGCTGGACGAGATGGTCGCCGCCGTGATGGGATACGACGCCGCGTTTATGAAATCGAGCGGCGCGGACGAAGGCGAAGTGTATGACGACGACGTGGCCTATGATTACATGCACGAGAAGATGAGCGCTCAATTTGCGGATCTCAAGATGTACATGCTCCGCCTTGTCGAGGACTATATGGACTACAACGAGCGCTATCTCGACAGCCTCGGACTCATCGACTGGGAGTAAGAAATTCGTTTGACAACAGAGTCGGAACCCGTAACAAGGGTTTCGACTTTGTTTGTATCACTATTGATTTTTGGTTTGTATCAACGATTCACGAAAGAAAGAGGACGAATAGAGTGAATGATTTGAAACGATACAGCGATCAAACCTTTGAAGAAATCAAGCATATCGGTGAGAACGGCGAAGAATATTGGTTCGCGCGGAATTTGCAGACGGTTTTGGATTACACAGAGTGGCGTAATTTTGAAAACGTTATAGAAAAAGCAAAAGAGGCTTGCAAAAACAGCAAGAATGTGGTTGCGAACCATTTTGTTGACGTCAACAAAATGGTTACGCTTGGATCGGGCGCAGACCGTGAGATCGATGACTTAAAACTATCCAGATACGCTTGCTATTTGATTGTAATGAACGGTGATCCGCGTAAGGAAGTAATCGCAGTTGGACAAACCTACTTTGCGGTAAAAACACGCCAGCAAGAGTTGATTGATCACTACGACCAACTGAGCGAAGATCAAAAGCGGTTAGCAATCCGCAATGAAATGATCGCACATAACAAGTCACTTGCAGAAGCAGCGAAAGAAGCGGGCGTTGAAACTGCTCAGGAGTATGCGATCTTCCAAAACAAGGGATATCAAGGACTCTATGGTGGCTTGGGTGCGAAGGAGATTCATGAGCGCAAGAAACTCGCGAGAAGTCAAAAAATATTGGATCATATGGGTAGCACGGAGCTCGCTGCAAATCTCTTCCGAGCAACACAAACGGACGAAAAGTTGCGCCGGGAAAAAATCAAAGGAAAGACAAAGGCTTACGAAACGCATTATGAAGTTGGACGTAAGGTGCGTCAAACGATTCGTGAACTTGGAGGTACGATGCCGGAAAATTTGCCAACCCCGAAAAAGAGTATCCAGCAGATTGAGCAGGACCAAGAAAATAACCATCTGTTGAAAGAGTAAAGACCCGATTACTTGGCACCTTACTTTTGTTCAAAGAGAATAACGTGTAAAATCGTGCGAACATGCCGAAATTACGCGTTTTTTTGTTTTCCCCGTTGAGGGAAGTGGTGCTTCATGTTAGAATAGACGCATCTGAAAAAAATAGATGCACCATAACGTATTTTTTGCGCTGTTCTGCGTAGACGAACGCGCACAGCTGCCCGCATTCCCGGGGAAAACGCGTTTCAAATTAGTATCGATAGAATAATACCGATTGGCTTTTCTTTTGCGCAGAAGCGCAGTATAATAGGCGAAGTATTTTTGAATTTTCCTGTATATTGCCTGAAAACGCAGTATAATAGGCGAAGTAAATTTTTGAAATGAATCGATCCAATAAAGGATAACCTTGTAGCAGCATCGGAAAGGAGACCCAATGTACCGAATCGTAACAAAGCGCGCGCTGCATGAAACGGTCACGCTCATGGAGGTGGAAGCCCCGTATATCGCGAAAAAAGCGAAACCGGGTCAGTTCATCATCTTTCGCGTGGATGAAGAAGGAGAGCGTGTTCCGCTGACCGTCGCGGGGACAGATCCCGTGCGCGGCACGGTCACCATCATCTTCCAGAAGGTTGGCTATAGCACCAAGCGGCTGGATGTTCTCAACGAAGGGGACTCTATCCTCGACTTTGTCGGCCCTCTGGGCGTAGCGAGTCACCTTGCCGACATGAAGAAAGTCGCGGTGGTCGGCGGCGGCTTGGGCGTTGCCATTGCGTATCCGCAGGCAAAGGCGCTGCACGATATGGGAGCGGAGGTGGACGTCATCGTTGGCTTCCGCAACACCGACCTCATGATCCTGATGGATGAACTCAAGGACGCGAGCACGAATCTCTACGTCATGACGGACGATGGCAGTAACGGGCACAAGGGCTTTGTGACCAGCGCGTTGGAAGAGCAACTCAAGGCTGGAAAAGAATATGACCACGTGATCGCCATCGGCCCGCTCGTCATGATGCGCGCTGTTTGCAATATCACTAAACTTTACAACATTCCCACCGTGATCTCGATGAACCCCATCATGATCGACGGCACGGGCATGTGCGGCTGCTGCCGCGTCACCGTCGGCGGCGAGATGAAGTTCGCCTGCGTGGACGGGCCCGATTTCGAT
>JBDKRF010000079.1:0-6259 GCA_039683525.1 Clostridiaceae bacterium | reverse complement strand
TTTTCGCTCTCATCCGCGCAGCCGTCTTCCGCCAGAAAATCGATGATCCTGCGGCAGTCTTCCGGGCATACGAGCTTGCGCAGTCCGACCGTTTCCGCCGACGCGACTGGAACCATCGCCGTCATTTTACCCATGACAAACCGCAACACATAGTATTGCGCAGACTCGCCGAGGACGGTTTGTTCTTGAACGGATTCGATTTCCCCGACGCCATGCATGGGGTAACAGACCATATCGCCTATTTCAAACACCGGCAATGCTCCTTTCGCAAAAATTATCTCATTCATACGAAGTATACTATATCATCCCGTGCTCATATATGTCAACAAAATAGCGTATAATATCACACTATATAACATGATGTCAACTAAAAATTTTCTCGATTGAATCGCTTTTTTTCGCGCTGCGCCATGCATCGCGTGCGTGGTCAGACCTGTTTAGCAAAAGCGGAGGAAATCATTGTCCCCCGCGCTATAACAACGGACGAAGGCCTGTCTCAGCCTTCGTCCGGTCTTGTTTTCGCTATTTGGAAATTAAAGCAACGTCTGCTGCTCCGCAAAGCTCATGTCGAGCAGGCGCTTGCTGACGCGTTGCTCAAACATCGTGCTCATCGGCGCGCGATCATGGATGATCTTTACCGCTTGCGCAAACATCGGCGCTGCGGAGATGAAGCGAATCTTAGAGGAAAGGTGAGCCGCCGGGCACTCCAGCGTGTCGGTCGAAACAAGGAACTCGATGGGGCTTGCGTCGATCTTGCGGATGCCCTCTTCTGCGAGCACATTGTGGGATAGCGCTGCATAGACCTTCTTTGCGCCCTTGTCGGTCAGCGCGTAGCTTACGTCCACCAGCGTGCCGCCGGAGATAGAGAAGTCGTCGATGACGAGGCAGTTCTTGCCTTTGACCTCACCGATGATTTCCAGCACTTTCGCGTTTTCATCGTGACCTACGCGCATCTTGTCGCCGATGGCGACGGGGCAGTTCAGCTCAGTTGCGAATTCTCTCGCACGCTTGGCGGAGCCAGCATCCGGAGAGACGACCACGAGGTCCTCGTTGACGATTCCCTGACGGCGGATATACTCGCACAGCAGTTGCTTGGCGTAGAGGTGATCGACCGGCTTTTTGAAGAAGCCCTGTACCTGCGGCGCGTGCAGATCCATCGTGATGATGCGGTCTACGCCGGCAACCTCGATACAGTCCGCGCAGACTCTTGCGCGAATCGAAACACGCGGTTCGTCTTTCTTATCGCCTTTTGCATAAGAAAAATACGGAATGATGGCAGTGACAGAGTTTGCGCTTGCGCGTTTAAACGCGTCGATCCAGAACAGCAACTCTACAAATTCGTCGTTCGGCTGGCGGCCGATGGGTTGAACGATATAAACGTCCTTATCGCGGATGGATTCGTTGACGCGTACAAAGATATTCCCTTCGCTGAATTTGATGGTCTCCGCGTCGCCAAGCTGTGTTCCTAGGTATGCGCACATCTTCTTGGCGAAAGGCTTGCCCGTACTTCCGGCAAATATCTTGATAATTCCCGAACCCGTGTACATGTGTTTCTCCTCTTTCCCTAAAACGTAATGTTCCGTCTCCCCATCGTACCCTGCAACCACATTATAGCAGAGGGTTCGCTGGTTCTCAACACAATATAGCCGACAGAGCGGATTTTCTCGAAAAACGCTGCCCTGTCGGTTGTTCCACTGGCGTTTTAAACCAAATGTTCCCGTTGTCTCGCGGCAATTGCAGCCGTAGTTCTCGGTTCTCTTGCTTCGAAGAATACGCGGGTTTCCCGCAGCGGTGCGTTGTCCCGCCAGGTTTGTCCCGGCACAACCTCCGGTCGGTGGTCACCGTGGTAATCGCTGCCGCAGGTCACGATCAGGTTGAGCTGGCGCGCGATGCTTGTGATCACAACCGTGTCCCCGTCGCTTAGGGAGGGATGATAAGCCTCCATACCGCGTAAGCCGAGCTCTTTGAGCATCGGCGCGATCTTGTGCGGATCTGCGTGCCCGTTCATCGGGTGTGCCCAAACGGGTACACCGCCTGCGCCGAGAATCAGCCGTATGATCTCTTCCGGAGTATATCGCTGTACGGTGTAAAACCCCGGACAGCCTTTGCGCAGATACTTTACAAACGCTTCTTTGGTATCCGAGGCATATCCGCCTTTGACGAGCGCGAGCGCGATGTTGAGCCGCGTCGCGGCTCCGATCTCGCCGCCGAGATAGCCGCGAATGTCACAGCCAATCTGGAAAAGCCGCTCGATGATGACCGCGTTCCGCTCGCCTCTACGCTTGAGCGCAATTGTCAGGGCGTCTTTCATCCGTTGTTCGGTGATGTCGATATCGAGCCCTAAGATGTGCATTTCATGCGGCCAATCCGCATCCATCTCAATGGAGGGCAGCAGGCGAATGCCACACTGCTCCGCCTCCGTCATCGCTTCCGGTACGCCGAGCACGTTGTCGTGATCCGTCAGCGCAAGCATCGTAATTCCGCGCGCAAAAGCAGTGCGCACCACCGCGGCGGGCGCGTCGGAGCCATCGGAGCAGCTGCTGTGCAGATGCAGGTCGAAGGGGTGATGGATGGAATTGATCTGCGCGTTGTCCTGGTTCATGTCGTTTCGCTCCTGCCCGCTCATAAAGATAGGGCGGACATGCCGCCCCATCTCGGGTTTGCCAAAGTCGTTTTTCGGTCTCCTGTTCGATTCTCAAGCTCCCGCTTCTTACACGGGTACCCCCTGCGCTTCCACCGGAATCGTTTCGTCGGGTTTTGCTTCCGGCTTCTTCCGTTTCCGTTTCGGTGCGGTCTTCTTGAGAACCTCTGCGGCATTCTGTCCGTAGAACACTGCCGCAAACTCTTCGCCTGTTACGCGTTCGAATTCAATCAGCATTTCGGAGACGCGATCCAGTGCCTCCATCTGTTCGCTGATGATCGCGCGGGCGCGCTCATACTGCGTTTCGAGTATATTGCGAATCTCTGCGTCGACTTTCGCCGCGAGAGACTCGGAATAGTTGCGCTGATGACCCCAGTCCTTGGCGATGAAGACTTCTTCCTGTCCGCCGAGGAACATAGGTCCGATGGATTCACTCATGCCGTATTCCGTGACCATCTTCTTTGCGATATCGCTGGAGCGCTGCAGATCGCTGTATGCGCCCGTCGAAACGTCATGGAATTTCAGTTGTTCGGCGACACGGCCGCCAAGCGCCATCGCGATATTATCCAGCAGCTTGTTCTTGGTCACGTGCGTCTGGTCTTCCTTGGGCAGAGACATCGTATAGCCTGCCGCCATACCGCGCGGTACGATGGAGACCTCGTGAACGGGGTCACATCCCGGCAGCGACATCGCGACGATGGCGTGACCTGCCTCGTGGTAGGCTGTGATGCGCTTGTCGGACTCGGTAATCACGCGGCTGCGCTTTTCCGGTCCCATTTGCACGCGGGTAATCGCTTCCTCCAACTCGGTCATGCCGATGGTCTTGAGGTTTGCGCGCGCGGCGAGAATCGCAGCTTCGTTTAGCACGTTTTCCAGATCCGCACCCGTAAATCCCGGTGTGCGCTTAGCTAGCGTCGCAAGAGATGCGTCTTTGCTGAGAGGTTTATTGCGCGCGTGAACTTTCAAAATTTCTTCGCGACCTTTTACATCCGGATAGCTGACCGTGATCTGGCGGTCAAAGCGGCCTGGGCGCAGCAACGCCGGGTCGAGAATATCAGGGCGGTTGGTGGCAGCGATGACAATGATGCCTTCGTTCGGCGCAAAGCCGTCCATTTCGACGAGCAGCTGGTTGAGCGTTTGCTCGCGCTCATCGTGTCCGCCGCCCATGCCTGCGCCGCGATGACGGCCGACCGCGTCGATTTCATCGATGAATACGACAGCAGGCGTCGCACGCTTTGCAGTCTGAAACAGATCGCGTACGCGGGAGGCCCCAACGCCGACGAACATCTCCACAAAGTCCGAACCGGAGATGGAGAAAAACGGAACTTTCGCTTCACCGGCTACCGCTTTTGCAAGCAGCGTTTTACCCGTGCCTGGAGGGCCAACGAGCAGTACGCCCTTGGGAATCCGCGCGCCGATGGCGTTGAAGCGTTGAGGCGCGCGCATGAAGTCCACGATCTCTTTGAGCTCTTCCTTCTCCTCGTCTGCGCCCGCAACATCGGCGAATGTAACGTTCATCTTGTCGCCAATGGTCATCCGCGCGCGCGACTTGCCGAAGTTTTGCATCTGTTTGCCGCCGCCCTGTGAGCGCATCATGATGAAATAGAACGCCACGATCGTGCCGATGATCAGGATGCTCGGCAGCAGCAGTGTCCAGATCGATTCCTCCGTCACGACAGACTCATAGGCAAAGCCATAGTCCGCGCTGGAGACCTCGTCCACGTTTGTAAATTTATCCGGTGTCGCCGCGAAAACAATCGCAGCCATATCCGCGCGGAAGGTGCTCTCACTCGGAATCACGGAGAGAAACTCTGCCTTCTTGGGCAAGTCTTTCATCTCGGATTTGCTGTCGTTATAGAGTCCGTAAACCTTTCGGTCGGAAACCAGAATCGCCTTTATCGTTTTCTGCGTCGCGTCTCCGCTTTCGGTATTGCGAACAAGCTGCAAGAACTTCGAGTTGTAGTCGAGTTCATCCGGCTTTGCCTGCAAGGGGCTCATTCCCGAAATCATGTAGATGATTGCTGCGAACAGCGCCATCCAAAACACGGCGGTTATGACTTTTTTATTCAACTAACTTTCCTCCATCTGCGGGCGGCGCTGATCAAAAGCCCCGTCACCGCGCCATGCGTCCGGCCTGTAAGCCGGGACGCTCGCGTCTTTCCGCGTCCTGCGAAAAGCCGCTCGTTTGCTTTACTCTTCTTCTCTGCTGTAAACAGAGGGTTTCAAAACACCGACATAGGGCAGGTTCCGCAGGAACCCATCGTAATCCAGCCCATAGCCAACGACAAACTCATTGGGGATTTCAAAGCCGCGATAATCCGGCGTAAGCTCGCACTCTCTGCGGGACGGCTTATCGAGCAGGCAGCAGATCTTCAGCGAAGCGGGGCTGCGGCTCGAAAGCAGCTTGAGCAGGTGCGACAGCGTCAATCCGCTGTCCATGATGTCCTCGGCGATGATGACATGCTTTCCGGTGATCGAGGTATCGATGTCCTTCGTGATGCGCACGATGCCGCTGGTACGGCGCTCGTTGCCATAGCTGGAGATACCCATGAACTCCATCTGCATATTCAGATCCATCGCACGTGCAAGATCGGCAAAGAACATGACGGCACCCTTGAGGATGCAGATGAGAACGATTTCGCCTTCTACATCCGCGTAGTCCTTGCGCAGCTCCGCGCCGAGTTCCGCAATCCTCTGCTTGATCTGCTCCTCGGAGATGAGCACCTTTGCAATGTCGTCGTGATTGATGAGCCCTTTCAATCCCTTGTCCCCCTGTCGCATATAATATGGAGAATCTCCCGCGTTTCCGGTGTTACCTTGACGCGTTCCGATATATGAATTCCGGCAGCGTAAAAAACTTCATTGCCACTGCACAGCAGCGGTAGATCGCGCCGTTCTCTGGCGATCTTCTTGTCCGTCAGTACATCGCTGAGCTTTCGCTCGCCCGGAGCCCCGATGGGATAAAACCGGTCTCCCTCCCGTCTGGAACGAACGACCAAATTGCCGGGCAGCTTCTCAAGATCGAGGAACGCTTCGTATCCGTCCACGGGTCGCCGCCAGCTTGTCACGCTCTCGGTGTGAAAATCACCGCAAGGTGTGACCGTCACACCATCCGGCATGAACGGCACCTCGTATTGCACCATACTTGGGTATCTGCCGACAAACAGCGTTTGCGCGTCCGTCCATGCGGAGATCGGATATTTCAGTTCAATCCTTGTTCCGGTCTGCGCCGCGAGCAGCGCAAGCACCCGTCGAATATCCGCCTCGGCAACCATGCCGCATGCCGCATAAATCCGTTTTCGAACGATGCGGGAGGCAATCGGCTCTTCCAACTCGCGCAGGGCGGTTCGATCGAGCCCTTCTCCGCAGGAAATTGCTTCCTCAGCCTCGTTTGCAAGGGTTGTCAGCAGCGCCTCGTCCCGCGCGATCAGGTCGGCGGTTTTGCTTAACGAGCGCGTAATCGAGGGGTTCAGCGTCGCAAGCATCGGCATCAGCTCGTTGCGGATTCGGTTGCGCAGCGCTGTGTTTTCCGCGTTGGTCTCGTCTTCGCAGTACATTTGCTTCGATTCGGCGAGATACGCAAGAATCTGTTCCCGGCTTACCCCGAGCAGAGGGCGG
>JBDKRF010000078.1:0-1508 GCA_039683525.1 Clostridiaceae bacterium | reverse complement strand
GGCACCATCTTTCTGACAATTCGGGTTCTTGTTCCCTGAAAGGTTTTCTGCTAACTTAACCGCGCAACAAAGGAGATCACACCATGACGACGACACCAGTTTTCTTCGGCTCCGGCTCGCTTATCATGCGCCGCACGGACGTTACCTATCCCACCCCAGTCACCGTCGGCGTCATGCAAGAGGTGCAGGTGGACTTCGATTTCCAAAACAAAGAGCTGATCGGACAAAATCAGTTCCCCGTGGATGTGGCGCGCGCCGCTGGCAAGATCACAGGCAAAGCAAAGTTTGCTCTGATCTACGGTCGCACGATCAACGATATGTTTTTCGGCGATACGCTGACGACAGGAGCGGGAACCCTCGCCTCTCTTTTGGAGGCGCATAGCGTCCCCTCGTCCTCGACCTATACGGTCACGGTAACGCACGCCGCAGACTATGAGGCAGATCAGGGCGTCTTTTATGCCGCGACAGGCTTGCCGCTCTATCGCGTTGCACCCGCTTCGGAAGTCGCGGGCGCTTACAGCGTTGATGAAGACACGGGCATCTACACGTTTGCATCGGCCGATGCGAGCGCGGCGCTTCTCTTCAATTACACCTACTCAAGCACGTCGATGATTAAGATCGCTGGCGATAACAAGCTGATGGGTTCTTCGCCCGTGTTCGAAGTTTTGCTCGCCGAGAGTTACAAGAGCAACGTGTTGAACATCAAGCTTTTCCAAGCGATTTCGACAAAGCTGTCCTTCCCGTTCAAAAATACCGATCACTCGATTCAAGACTTCGAGTTCTCGGCGTATGCGAACAGCGCGGGGCATGTGTACGAGATCACAGCTTCGCAGTAAGCTTTGACGCGCGGTGGAGCAGCCCGGTAGCTCGCTGCCCTCATACGGCAGAGGACGTTGGTTCAAATCCAACTCGCGCAACCACAACAAGGGGGAAAAATGACCGAGACAAAACAGGTTGTGCTTGGCGACAAGACTTTCGATATCGAGTTCCCACTCACTATCGGACAGCTCAAAATCGTCGAGCCAGCCATTACGCGGATTCTTGAGCTGAACAAATCCGGCGTGACGCCAGAAACTTACGCGCACATGATTACATTGCTGGAGGCTTGCTTCGCTCCGAAGTATCCAGAAATGACGGTCGAGGCAATTTCAAAGCTGCGCGTCGAGCCTTCGCAACTATTGGCCGCATATTACGCGATCGGCGAGGCTTCAAGCGTCATCAAAAAGCTCGAACCGGGAGATGCCCTGATGGGGGAAGCGGAAGCGAAGCCGAGCCAATCGACTGGGGATTGATCTACGCCGAGCTTCGCTTTTCCCTTGGCTACACCACCGCGCAAATAGATGCCCTGTTTTGGCAGGACTATATCGACCTCCTTCGGTACTGGCGAAAACACCCGACTTGCCATACACTCATGGCAATGCAGATGGATTATAAGCCGCCAGCCGAAAACATAACGAAGGCAGAACGTGAAAAAAACATGTCTGCCTTTTTGACGATGGTTGGGAGGC
>JBDKRF010000077.1:0-5869 GCA_039683525.1 Clostridiaceae bacterium | reverse complement strand
AAGGCGCCGCGTTGCCGAGCGGTAAAATCACCCCGCCGCTTACCCTGCAGCAACGGTTTTTGCGCACGGCAGCCCTGTTGACCACAGTTTATCTTTGCGCGATGTTTCTCGGGCATCCGCTGATTTTCACGCGCTTCTATTTCAATATCACCGAAACAAAGCAGGCCTATTTTCTGATCGCAAGCGGTGTTTATCTTCTGCTGTTGCTGTTCGCCAGAATCGCGCTGCCACCGGATTTCGGTGTTGCGCATTCGCGCAGTAAGCTGCATCCCGCCGTCGCGCTGCTTTTTGCGTTCTTTGCCGTCAGCTTGATCGGCAGCCTGATCAGTCCGTATCGCGGCGAGGCCTTTTTCGGCGAGAACAACCGCTATCAGGGCTTGTTCACGCTGTTTTGCTATGCCTGCGTCGTTTTCGCGCTCTCACGGCAGGATATCGATCTACGCTGGCCGGAGCGCGCGTTTCTGCTCGGCGCGTGTATCGTCAGTCTGCTGGGAGTGCTCAACCATTTCTCCGTCGATCCATTCGGCTTTTACAACAATCTGCGCGCATCAGATCGGGGACGCTTTCTCTCCACGATTGGCAACGCGGACTTCTACGCGAGCTATATCGGCATGGCGTTCGCCGTTTCGTTCGGCGCGTTCCTGCGAGCAGCGGGTCGTCGTAAACAGTTGCTTGCAACGCTCGCGCTCGCGCTCACCTCATTCGGCGTGCTGGTTGCGGGCAGCGACAGCGCCGCGTTGGGTCAAATCGCGGTGTTTGCCCTCATGCCGCTCCTGCTATTTTCGGACGCAACCGCGCTGCGCAGGATGCCGCTCGGTTGGAGCATCTTCTTTCTCTCCGCGCTCGTATTCGGCCTGCTCTCCGACGCGTTTCATTCGGTCACATATCTATCTTCGTTCTTTATTGTGCTCAGCCGCCCCGTTATCTCGCTTTTATTGAGCGCGGTTGTGCTTGCGTTCTGGTTCGCGCTGCGCTTTACCAAGCCGGATCGGCTTTCGCGGGCAAAGAGACCGTATGCGCTTTCGCTTGTTGGCATAGTGCTATTGGGCGCGATTGCACTCGTGCTACTCAATACCGTTCTGCGCGGCCTTCCGCTTGGCAGTCTGGAGCGATACCTGCATTTCAGCGAAAGCTGGGGTACCGATCGCGGCAAGATCTGGACGTTTGTGCTGCGCGTCTACGAGCGGCTGCCCCTCACGCAGAAGCTCTTTGGCGCATCTTCCGGCGGGTTGTTTCACGCGGACGCGGTCAAGCCGCTGTTTTCCGACGCGGCACTCGACACCGCGCACAACGAATATCTGCAATATCTCGTCACCAACGGCGCGCTGGGTCTTGGCTGCTATCTTGCGGCGCTGGTGCTTGCTCTTCGCGCGGGATTTCGCCGCAGCGGGAGCGAGCCGGTCTATCGCGGGCTGACACTCGCGGTCGTCGCCTATGCCGTGCAGGCGAGCGTCAACATCGCCCAACCCATGACGACGCCGATTTTATTCGTCCTGATCGGGGTTTTAATCTCGAAACTTCCGGAGACTGCTTCCCCGAAGGTTTAACTCGCATCTTGCCTGATAAACGCAACACGGCGCTCTCATTTTTTGAGTGGCGCCGTGTTTGATCGATATGCCTTTCGTCATATGAAACTATGCTCTTTGTGTTACAATATACCCTGCAAATAATTCCAAATAACCGGAGGACGATCATGAACAACTATGATGAAGCGATGCGTGTACTGGAAGAAAAGTTTGGCCGACAGGACGTATTGATCTCGCTCTCCACCATAGCGCAGCTTCCCAACGCAGCAGGCAATCCCGTGCCCGCCGCCCGCATTGTGGACGCATTTTATGAGGATAGCTCTTTTTATACCGTCACGTATGCGACCTCAACCAAGATGCTGGAAATCGCGAAAAATCCGGAGGTCGCCATCTGCTTTATCGTGGAGAACTTCACGGCAAACGGCATCGGCAAAAACCTCGGCTGGGTATGCGACGAGAAGAACAAAGAGATCATGGCAAAGGTTCGCCCCATCTTCGCCAACTGGTATAACGAAGCCAACAACGATGAAGACACCAACACCTGCCTGCTGCGCGTCCGCATGACAAAGGGCGTTTGGAACGACGCCCACAAAGGAATCCGGGACGAAATTGATTTCGTGAACAAGACCGTGGAAACGATCAGCAAGCATTCCTGATTGCTACGCTTTTTCCCTTAGTTAAACGAAAATAGAAAAACATCGCTTCGCCGAACGTACGGTGGAGCGATGTTTTGCGTTTCGGGTTCTGTTTGAAGATGCAGTGCTTTGGGGTGACTATGCCTCGTATGCCGCGAGCACTTCGCCGACATAGAGCACATGCGGGTCTCCGTCTGCCAGCGCCTGATTGCTGCCGTAATACCGCGCGCGAAAATCAGGATCAAGCGCGTCGAGATCGAGCAACTGCTTTTGTACAATGCGGCACTCAAAGACAATGCCGCATCCCGCGACGCCCTCCGCGCCACCCGCGCGGGGTGCAAGGCGGGAGAGCTTTTCCCCCTGTTCCTTATTGACGTCTCTGCCGGAGCGCGCGCCGCAGAAGGCAAGCTCCTTGACCATCTCTTTCTGCCTCGGAAGGCTGACGGTAAACACATCCGTCTGCTCCATGAGCGAATGGGTATAGCGGCTTTTGCGTACCATAACCGTAACGACAGGGCGCGACCAAACCACGCCAAACTGCGCCCAGCCGATGGTCATGGGGTTCCAGACTTCACCGCCTGCGGTCAAAAACGCGCCACGCGGGAGCTGTTCTGTTGCCTGTGGTAACAGCGCCGCAAATGCCTTTACTTCCATAAGCCAACCCTCCTATGCTTCTGAAGCGTCTTCTCCAAAGAGATATTCAACTGCTTTGTCCTTCTTCTTATCCGGAAAAATTTCCAGTTCGAATCGGTCAAATGAAATGCTCTCGATAAAATCCGCCTGTGTAAACCAGGTGCGATCAAACCGCGCGAGCTCTTCGACGTGCTTGTTCAGCAGCACGGGCGAGGCCAAATCCAGCGGTTTGACCACCTCCGCAATCAGCTGTCCCCAGCCTGCTGCATCGAAAGGCCGCGCGGGAAATTCCCGCACGGCCTCCTGTACGATTTTGTGTTGCTTAAGTACCTTTGCCCAAATCTTCACGCGTTGTTACTTGTTCCAGATGAACCAGCCCCAGAGAACCGGGGTGGTGCCATCAGAGTAAAGTCCCTTGAGGGTGCCCGCGATCTGCTTCTTGTCCTTGATGTCGGAGGTATTGATCGTGGACTTCGCGCTGCGATTGTAGACAATGACCTCAACGCCTTCCGCAACCTGGACGCGGAAGATCGTGTACGGATCGCTGGAGATAATCTCCGTAATCCGGCCGGTGACGACAAAGTCTCCGCTCGTGGTCGTGCCCGCTTTGATCTTGTCCATATTCTTGGCAATATCCGCAGCGGCTTTCTTAAACGCGCTGGAGGATACCGTCGGCGGTCGCTCCACAATCGTGGCCGCAGTGCCGTCATAGTAGCCCGTCATCTTGCCGACGATGTTGACATCATATGCGCCGACCTTTGCCATCGTGACCGGAAGCGTGAAGGTTCCCGTCTCGGAGACAGTAGCCTGTCCAAACGTCACATCGGGAGAGATGCTGGTCGCGGTAATCGTAGCGCCCGGCGTGCAGGTACCGGTCAGCGTGACTGTGCCCGTATCAGAAGAGAGGCTCTTGAGATCGTTGCCCAGCGTAAACGACATGGTCTGCACGACGTAAGGCTGAACGGTGATCACCTTGCGCGCGGTCACGCAGTTGTTCTTGCGTGCTTCGATGGTGATGGTCTCCGTGCTGCCGGTCGGGGCTGTGGGATCTTCACTCACCGGTGCTTCGGTCGTCGTTCCTTCGGTCGTCTCTCCGGCTTCTTCACCCTCCGCTGCCGGAGATGTGGTCACATCCGGGGATGTGCTCGCGGCGGGAGATGCGCTCGCGCTAGGCGAGGCAGCGGGATCCGGCGTGGCAGAAGGATCTACGCTGGCAACCGGCGCAGTGGTCGGCATCGTCAGCGCTGCGGCAACCTGCTTGGGGGTATAGCTCGCAGTAAACATGCCCGTGCTGTCCACATAGACCTGTTCGTCATTGACGAAGACCGCGATATCGCTGTCGTAGTTGTTTACCTGACCCATGATCGCGATCGGGCTGTTGTCAAACGTTGCGTTGACGCTATCCGCCGCGGGCTCGGTAATCGTCATAGAAAGCGTGGGAACCGTGACCGTAATCGGCGGCACGGTGATCTGCATGGTCTGCCCATCCGGCGAAATCGCCTGAATATTCGGCTGAATCGTCAGGGTTTCGCTGTCCACCGGCGCATTTGGCATGAATACTTCACGCGCGATGCGAAGGATGATGCGATCGTTTGCGGCGACGGTTGCCGTATCCTGCTTGAGCGTCGCGTCCGTAATGATACGGATTGCGCTGCCCGTGGGCGCCGCGATGTCGATGTCATACGAGACTTCGTTGGTCGAAGGATCCGTGTATTCGCTGATCGAAGCGGTATACATCTGGCTCGCAGGATCGGTGGTCGTCGCGGGATCGGTGGCGTTGACGTCGTCCGAATTGCCTTTGTTGAAGATCGTACCGATAGAGGCAAACATCTTGCCAACATCGCCGCCAAAGTTCTTCTTGGCGATGTACATACCAAACACGGCGATGAGCGCCAGAAGCAGAACGATTAAACCCCAGAAGAGAATCGTCGTACCCTTGCCGCGTTTCTGCGGCATTTCGTCGTATTCCTCTTCATCGTATTCTTCGTCTTCGTCGTCGTACTGGTCAACGTCATCTTTTGCGCGGCGCGCGAGCTTGGCGGGACGCTTACCGGCCTTTGCAGGCTTGTAATCCTCCTCGTCCTCCTCGTCGTCGTAATCCTCTTCGTCGTCGTCAAAGTCGTTGGCACCGTAGGCTGCGCGGGCCTGCTGCGGCGCTGGCACGGGCTTTGCGGCGGGACGCGCGGCTACCGGAGCTGCTGCCGGGGCAACCTCGCCAGAGACACGCTGACCGCAGTATGCGCAAAACGGCGCATCGGAAAGAATCGGCTTGCCGCAATGTGGGCAGGTCGGCGCTGCGCTCGCCGCGGCTCGCGGCGGGATGGTGGGGCGAAACGTGCTGGAAGACAGCGATGACTCCGAAGACCCCGTACTCATGGGTTTCTCAGGCGCACCACTGAAGGCACTCTTCGGCCAAGCCGGCGGCTTGACAAAATCGCGCGCGGGTCTTCCGTCCTCGTTTGCGTTGACATCGTCCGCGCTGTTGGCGATCGTATCATCGTCTCGAAGCTTCGCACCGCATACTTTGCAGATGCTCAGGTTCTCGGCATTATACGAGCCGCATTCTTTGCATACCATCTATCCACTTCCTCCGTTCTGAAGCGAGAATACTCTCCATCGTATAGTTCAACCAATATAACGCAACTATTATACAACCCGCATGTGGACTGTGCAAAGAACATTTCGTGAACTTTTCGCTACATATCCCTCTTTTGTTCCAATAAAATGCGAATCTCTGCCGGTTGAAAGTGCGATACATTTCTCTTGACAATATATCTTATATTATTTTATACTGCAAGCAAGTCGTGTTTTCACAGAAGAAGCGATAATAGGTTCAACAATAGAATGATCAATGGCTATGACTGCGAAGAAGTAACGGAAAGGCGGGTTGATCCGCCCCAACGTCCCCGCCAGAGAACTGCCGGATGGTGCAAGGCAGCCGGGAACGCCCGCGAATACGCGCAACCAGCCGCCGCCTGAACGAGCAGAGCAAGACATAGTCGAGCCGCTTGAGTAGGGATAGGCCGGGATTCCTCCCGTTATCTAAGGCAGGGTATCGACCGCATCATTGCGTTT
>JBDKRF010000076.1:0-2220 GCA_039683525.1 Clostridiaceae bacterium | reverse complement strand
TGTAAGAAAGACGGTTTCATGGCTAAACAGGCAAACAGTTTAGCGCGCACGAAATGGATGTGCAAATACCATATCGTGTTTACTCCGAAGTATAGACGAATGCACGTGATGCTCAAGCATTCAACACCTTCGTTTTATAAGCCTCCGGGCTGATCTCTACATTAGAACCGCATACGACTTCTTCAAGCTGATCGCAGCCGCCGAAAACCCAAGCGTGTATTTTTTTCATTCCCGCACCGCAAACAACTCTTTTCAGGTTTTTACAATCTTTGAAAGCAAAGGGTGGAAGACAAGCCAGCTTGTCCGGCAGAATGATTTCTTCGAATCCGCTGCGGCAAAAGGTATACCCCCACAAGCTCGTTAGACTGGAAGGAAGTTCAATGTGGCGAAGGTTTTCGCATCCGTCAAACAGGAACTCACCGAAATCGGTAACGGAATCTGGAATATAGACAGAAGTAATCTCCTTGTGTCTGGCAAATAGTTTATCAAATAGAACCGTAACATTGCGGCTCTCCGGAATCACGACCTCCGCCTCATCCCCTTGATATCTCATGGCACAGTAGGTGTCGTCCTCAATTTGGTTGTACATAAAATTCTGCATACCACTTTAACCCATGATTCTCAATGATCGGCTCAATCGGCTCATCATACGAAATAAACAGACCGTCGTCCTTCTGAAATCGTTATACTTTGATTGCAATTTAGCTCTCCCTCGCGTAACCTGATGATAATCCGCCCGACAGCAAAGTTCTTGCTTACCTTCTTTATTCAGCTCCTTTGTTCGTCTTTTTTTCTTTCTCCTAACATTGTAGCTGACCCAATTTTCGGGGACAGATCAATTCGTATCACTCCATCGGAAGCGCATAGAGCGCGTCGGCGGTTATGCCAAAGGTTTCCCGGATCGTGTCGTCAAAAACGGAGATAGGCGCAAGCAGCGCGTCCCCGTCACCCGTGTCGCCCAACGCCTCCGTTATCATGTTCTCAAAGCGCTCCCTGTTGTCCGAATCTACCATAACAGCTCCGTCCGCCACGCTGTAGATGTAGTTCATCTGTTCATCATTGATGTTCATTTGAAAGCAATAGGCACTTATTTCCGGATAGTACAGGACGGTCAAAACATACCCGCTATCCAGCATCAACTCCATTTTAACGCATTTCGTCATATCTTCTGTCCCCGGCGTGCCCCACTCGGCGTGGTGGATGTTCACGCTCAATCCGTCGCGCTGAACGTCCCCATAGTACGCCTGGTTCTTGTTGTTATCCATGGCAAACCCCAGCTCCCGAAGCGTGGAGATGATCGTAAAGTCCCGCTCCTCCAGATTCGGATAGAGCGTCGCCAGCGGAGAATAGTCGGAGGCAGGGCTTCCCGCCAGATAAAGAAACTTCAGTCCGGTTAGCGCGGAAAGCGGCGACACGTCGGCAATCGTCGAGTTGTCCAGCGCAAGCAGTTCCAGACCGGTTAGGTTCGAAAGCATGCTGTAATCCTCCGCCGTGCAACCGGAAAGCGAGAGCACCTTCAGGTTCGTCAGCCCGCTAAGCGGCGTAACGTCGGCAACGGGATTCCCGCTCAACGACAGTGAGACCATCTTGGTCAGGCCCGAAAGCGGAGAAATATCGCTGATCGCATGGAACGAAAGATCGAGGTGCTCCAGATTCTTAAAATACTCCAGCCCTCCGATATCCTGAATCTGCACCGCGTCGGGGAGATACCGCCGCAACTCGAAACTCAAGTTCAGTTCCGTGACCGCCTCCGCCTCCGCCGCGGTAATGTCACCCTCCGGCCTGCCCATCGATCCGCGTACCATCTGCTCCAAAACCGGATCAACAAAAGTCACAACCTCGGACGCGGACGCGGACGCCGCTGTCGCAGGTGCGACGCATGATGCCAGTCCAAGTGCCGTCAACACCGCAAGCGTTGCGCAAAACAGCCTCTTCATAATCGCATTCTCCTCTTTTATCGATTCTGAATACCCTTTGAAACCGTTTCCTCGTATTTGCTCTGTTTTGTGAAAATCGCCCATTTATGATTGTCGTTCTTATGCTGCAAAGGTCGCATTTACATGACCTTTTTATTTTCAAAGCAATACGTGCTCTATTTGTTCAGATTATCACAAATCACTGAAATTGTCCCGCTGTTTTTGATTTTATAGGAAGGAGGTTTCCTTCTGGCATAGGATGCATCAACAGCTTTGCATTCGGTATTGATCTGCAGAATCGTAA
>JBDKRF010000075.1:0-3567 GCA_039683525.1 Clostridiaceae bacterium | reverse complement strand
CAACGTATGCGTTCGTAAGTTTGACAAGCTTTGCGCACACATGCTACAATCGATGCGGCGGCGAATAGCGGCTTGTGTTTTTTGTATTCCATTCATGCGGGTGGATGCAATGAAACGATTGGTTTTTCGAATCGAACCAAACAGGAAAGAGGAACGCAGGGTGGCTAGTCTTTCACCAAGGCAATTCAAAGGCGCAGTCATATTCTTCTGTAAATTGGCGATCACGGCGCTCACCGCCGGCGCCTGTTTGTATTTGGTGACGCATTTTTACCCGGAGACCGACTTCTGGTTCAAGGGGTTTTTGGTGTTTGTGTTCTTGTATCTCGTGGTGTTCCTTGCGTTCGCCTCGACCTACCGCTGCTTTAACATCGGCACCATACGCTATCGGGAACTGTTCTTTACCTATATACTTTCGTCGTTTTTGACGAATTTTATCTTCTATTTCATCCTGTCGCTGACAGCAAAGCAAATGCTCAATATTGCGCCGATCGGAATCATGACGCTTACGCAGTGGGCGATTGCGGCGCTCTTGTATCTCGGGGCGGACAAACTCTATTATTGGCTCTATCCGGCGCGGCTGAGCATCGTGGTTTGCTCCAGGGACAAGCATGAGACCGCTGTGTTTCGCAAGATCGACTCGATGAAGGAGCGCCACAAGATCGCGATGCTGGTCACAGAGGCGCATAGCCTCGACGAGATCAAGCGCTGCATGGAGCCGTATTCCACCGTGTTCATGGGCGAAATTTCGCGCGAACTGCGGTTGGAGCTGACGGAACACTGCTTCGAACAAAATAAACGACTCTTCGTTCTGCCGACCGTTGAGGACATCATCTTCCACAACGCCAACGAGACCTTTGTGGGCGACTCTCTGGTCTATCAGTGCAGAGATCACACCTTCTCACCGGAGCAGGCAGCGATCAAGCGCATCATCGATATCGTTTTCTCTCTGTTCGGCATCGTGATCTCCAGCCCGATCATGTTGATTGCGGCGCTGATCGTCAAGCTGCAGGATGGCGGCCCGGTGTTCTTCACGCAGGTGCGCTATACCCGCAACTATCAAAAGTTTACCCTGTTGAAATTCCGCAGTATGATCGTTGACGCGGAAAAGAATGGCGCGCAGTTCACGAAGCCGGGGGACAGCCGGATCACGCCGTTTGGACGCTTTATGCGGGCATCGCGTATCGACGAGCTGCCGCAATTTTTCAATATTCTACATGGCGAGATGTCGCTGGTAGGACCCCGCGCGGAACGGATTGAGAACGTGGACTTCTACTGTGAGCGCATGCCGGAGTTCCGCTACCGCATGAAGGTGAAGGCGGGGCTCACGGGCTACGCGCAGATTTACGGGAAATACAACACCAACTTTGAGGATAAACTCAAGCTGGATATGCTCTATATCGAAAACTGCTCCATCATGCGGGATCTACAGCTGATCTTCATGACGTTCAAAGTGTTGTTCCTTGCCGAAGAGAGCACCGAAGGGTTTGATGTGAGCAATCTGGACGAACTCAACCAGGCATGCGATTTTTGTGAGTTTCCCTTTGCACCGCCGGTGGAGCAAACCATTCTCAACCGCGTCGCAAAGAGTCCCATCGTACAAGCGGACACCGAATCAGAATCAGAACGGAGTGGAACGCGTATGATAGGTATCATTCTCTCGGTCGGCAGAGGAACCCGCTTTTATCCGAGCACCAAGGCCGTCAGTAAGCAATTGCTCCCCGTCTATGATAAACCCTTGATCTATTATCCGCTTTCGGTGCTGATGTTGGCTTCGATCAAGGACGTATTGATCATCTCCACGCCGGAGGATACTCCCGTTTTCGAGCGGTTGCTGGGAACCGGAGAAAAGCTAGGGATGCGGTTTACGTATCAGGTGCAAGAGACACCGCGCGGCCTTGCGGATGCGTTCATTCTGGGGGCAGATTTCATCGGTGACGATCCCGTCTGCCTGATTCTCGGCGATAACGTCTTCTACGGGCAGGACCTGACCGCGACGCTTAACAACGTGATGCAACGCGAGTGGGGTGCGACCATATTTGGCTACCCCGTCAAAGATCCGCGCGCGTTTGGCGTTGTGGAGTTCGATGAGAACAACAAGGTCATTGGAATCGAAGAAAAGCCGGAGCATCCAAAGTCCAACTACGCCGTACCGGGACTCTACTTTTATGATAATCGCGTGGTCGAGATTGCAAAGCATGTGCGCCCTTCCGCGCGCGGCGAAATCGAAATTACCTCGATCAACAACGCATATCTGACGCTGGGAGATCTGCACGTGGAGCTCCTGGGTCGCGGCATGGCCTGGCTGGACACGGGTTCACCCGAAGGGATGCTCAAGGCCGCGGAGTATGTTGAGGCGGTGCAGTCTCGACAGGGATTTTACATATCCTGCATCGAGGAGATCGCTTGGCGGCGCGGCTTCATCACCTCGGAGCAGCTCAAGGCGCTTGGCGAAGAGCTGCGCATGACGGACTATGGCAAATACCTGCTGGCGCTTGCGCAGGAGGAAGAGGCATGAACATCCTCGTCACAGGCGGAGCGGGGTTCATCGGCAGCAACTTCATTCGATGGATGAAGCGGCATGCGCCGGAGCATCGCATCGTCAATGTGGACGCATTGACCTACGCGGGGAATTTGGAGAGCCTGCGCGATATTCCCGAGGACGAGGGATACCGCTTTCTCCGCGCGGATATTCGCGACCGGGCGAAGATGGATGAAGTTTTTACTCAATACGAAATCACGCACGTGGTCAACTTTGCGGCGGAATCTCATGTGGATCGCAGCATTGTAGACCCTGAGCTCTTCTTAAGCACCAATGTTCTGGGTACGCAGGCGCTGCTGGACACCGCTAAGCGGCACTGGATGCTTGCACCTGAGGATAAATACTGCCGCGATTTCCGTGAAGGCGTGCGTTTTCTGCAGGTTTCGACGGATGAAGTCTACGGCGCGCTTGGCAAAGAAGGCCTTTTCTCCGAGACAACGCCGCTCGCGCCAAACAGCCCGTATTCCGCTGCAAAGGCAAGCGCGGACCTCGTCTGCCGGGCGTATCACGAGACATTCGGCCTGCCGCTGAATATCACACGCTGCTCGAATAACTATGGACCGTATCAGTTTCCGGAGAAGCTTATTCCGCTCATGATTCACAACTGCATGGAGGGGATACCTCTGCCGGTCTATGGCGACGGCATGCAGATCCGTGATTGGCTGCATGTGGACGATCATTGCAGCGCGTTGTATGCGGTGCTCACCCGCGGGAAGGCGGGCGAAGTGTATAACATTGGCGGCAATAACGAGCGCGCGAACCTTGACATCGTGCGCCTCATTATCCGCTCACTCGGCGCGGGGGATGAGCTGATTCGCTATGTCAAGGATCGACCTGGGCACGACCGTAGATACGCGATCGATAACACCAAGATCATGACGCAGCTTGGCTGGGCGCCTAGCTTTACGTTTGAAGCGGGAATGGCGCAGACGATTGCGTGGTATCAGAACCATACCGAGTGGCTGGAGCACGTGCTCTCCGGTGCGTATGCAGACTATTATGAGCGCATGTATGCGCCGTCATTTCAG